>JAFPAT010000041.1 GCA_017425655.1 Rikenellaceae bacterium
AAATATTACGATTTACGGCAACGGCGAGCAATTGCGAACATTTTGTTGGGTGGGCGATGTTGTCGATGCACTGATTCGACTGATGAATCGTCTGCCAGATGTAGAAGTTCCAACAGTGAATATTGGAAGTAATCACGAAATTTCGATACGAACGCTGGCCGAGAAGATAATTTCGATTACCGGTAGTCGATCAAAGATAATACATCACGCCGCTCGGCACGACGATCCACGACGCAAATCACCCGATATTTCGCGAGCGCGACAGATGCTCGATTGGCAACCGACAACATCGATTGATGAGGGGCTGTTGCAGACAATAAACTATTTTGAACGTGAGCTGTACTCGATGCGCAGTTGGATCGAAATGAATTGAATACAGATGAATTAAAGCGAAAAATATATGGAAAATTTCAAAGAAAAGGTCGCTCAACAGACCATTACACTTGTCGATTTCTATGCTACGTGGTGTGGGCCGTGTCGCACGATGGGACCAATTATTGATCGCGTGAAGCAAGTATTGCGCGATCGTGTATCGATTATCAAATATGATATTGATGATCCACAAAATGAGCGAATCGTATTGGGACATAATATTCGCTCGGTGCCGACGATTGTACTATATCGTGCAGGAAAAATCGTTTGGCGAGGCAGTGGCGTTGTCAGCGCTGAACATCTGATCGATCTGATTGCGAAATTGGAGAAGGTGTAGTAAATTGTTCTCTAATGCTTAAAACCTTTATTGGAGCGTAGCGACAAGTCCCCCTCACAGGAGGGGGATTTAGGGGGTGGGTAACACAAAAGGTGGTGTTTACACCACTATATTAAAAGCAAAAAATAAGGTCTTCCCGTCAAGAGAAGACCTTAATTAAAATAAAGCGTTACAAAGAGCTATTTGCCCATCTTGCTTTTAATATAGTGGTGGTGCGAGCCGTAGCGCTCGAAGGTAGCCTTATCCAGAGCCTCGCGGTGATCGGGGTGAGCCACCGAGATCAACAGACGAGCACGCTCCTGCAAGCTCTTACCATAGAGATCAACTGCACCATACTCGGTTACAAACCAATGCATATGCGAACGAGTGGTTACAACACCTGCACCCTCGGTCAGCACGGGAGCGATCTTGCTCACGCCCTTGTTGGTTACCGAAGGCATAGCGATAATCGACTTACCCTCCTTTGCCAACGATGCACCATAGATGAAGTCAACCTGACCACCTACACCCGAGTAGAAACGAGTACCCAGCGAGTCAGCGCAAACCTGACCGGTCAGGTCGATCTGCAATGCCGAGTTGATAGCGGTCATACGGGGGTTCTTAGCAATTACGAAGGGGTCGTTGGTGTAACCTACGTCCATCATTGCTACGCCCGGGTTGTCATCGATGAAGTCATAAACAGCCTGCGAACCCATCAAGAAGGTCGAAACCATCTTACCGCGGTCGGTACCCTTGTTAGCACCGTTGATAACGCCTGCCTCAACCAGAGGAAGAACGCCATCAGCGAACATCTCGGTATGGATACCAAGGTTCTTGTGGCCACCCAGCTGTGCCAATACTGCGTTAGGAATTGCACCGATACCCATCTGCAAGCAAGCACCATCCTCGATCAGCGATGCGCAATGCTTACCAATCAAAGTCTCAACCTCGTTGGGAGCAGTGAAGTGTGCGGGCTCCAACGGCTGATCATCCTGAACGAATACGTCGATCATCGACATCGGAATCAGAGCCTGACCGTGAGCGCGGGGAACATACTTATTAACTACTGCGATAACTGTCTTCGCCTGCTCGATAGCTGCCAAAGTTGCATCAACCGAGGTACCCAACGACACGTAGCCGTGCTTATCGGGAGGACAAACCTGAATCATTGCAACGTCGCAAGGCAGAGCACCGCAACGATACAGTTTCTGGGTCTCGCTCAAGAATACGGGAATGTAGTCAGCGTAACCGCTCTGGGTTACCTTACGTACGTTACCGCCTACAAAGAACGAATCCAACTGGAAGATACCCTCGAACTCGGGAGCTGCATAGGGAGCAGGACCCTCGGTGTGAAGGTGATGAATGTGAACATTCTCAAACTCGTGGTTAGCACCGCGCTCAACCAAAGCCTTAATCAGGCACTGGGGTGCACTTGCTACCGAGCTCAGATGGACGTGATCGCCCGACTTAACAACTTTCACCGCCTCTTCGGGGGTGGTAAATTTGATCTGGTAGTTCATTTTATTTGTTTATGAATTAGTTATGCCACATTTAGTTTGCGCTATCAACTTACAAAGTTAAAAACTTTTTCGTCGCGAGCCAAATTTTCGGTCGAAATATTCTGCTATACTATAACTTAAAGGTTAGGAATATTCTCGTCGAGCCAAGCAAAACGACCCTCAACCCAATCCTTCAAGAACTGAACCTCGGCATCGTAAGCCTTCAAAATCTGCTCACGTGAAGCACCTGCCTTGCAGAGCTTATGCCACTTCTTGTCGTTCAACACTGCCGACTCGTACTGTGCTGCTGCAGCATCATCGATATAGGCCAAAATATTATCCTTATCGGCACGCATTGCCGCATAGCGCTCCTTCAAAATCTTCAAGAACTCCTCGTCGTTGCGCAGAACCTTCATCCACAACTTCGAGCGGTCGGAATTATAGATGTAGAATCCTTCGGGAATGTGGTTATCCTCGCCCTCGGGGAATACGTCGTTACCAAATGCGATATCGAAATCCCACAGCGGACCCATATAGAGTTTGCCATCCTCGCCAATATTCATATAGACACTCAAGAAGAAACAAGCGTCCATATTCATCGAGAACTCCTGATTGAGATACCAATCCACGAAACTCTCCATATTCAGATATGAGCGATAGCCTTCAACATCGCCATCTTTGAGAAGTTTCTCGATATTGTTAATATACTTCTGTGCATAGTTATACTCGTCGCTACCCTTCTCCGGTTCGGGATCCTTCAACACGAAATTGAGTTCCGAGATGTCGCTCTTAAAGAAGATGTCGCCATTGGCCTCCTTTGCGCGATAGTCGATTTCGAGCACGTAGCCGTCGGGCACGCGATTATCATCGACCTTAATCTGCTCGCAGAGGTAATAGTGTCCCAAATGCTCACCATTGAGGATCAGTTCAACAGCCTTACCGCGCTGTTTCCAACGGAAGGTAGTATATTTCTGCGCCATAAAGAATGTCAGATCGGTACGCAACATAGCCTTATCGTTCCAACTTGCCAGCAACACCCATCGCTTATGCTTGGGCATACCCAGCACCTCGGCCTTCGAGCCGAGTTTGATGGCGTAAGGCTTCTTGTCGTAGGTCCACGTGGTATTTCCGCGACCCTTAACCTCGGCATCAGCCTCTGCGAATGCGACATTACCCTTACCATCGTCAATCAACATCTTGGCAGGGATCCAAGTATCTTTATCCTTGATAGCCTGATTCTTCTCGGTATTGATTACCACAACAGGCAGACCCGAAAGCCCCGCATAACCGATATCCAACTTAACGGTAACAGCTGCCGATTTGCCATCAGAAGTTTTGATTGTATATACAACGGGCTGCGAGAAATTAACCGCTGTTTTGCCACTAATCTGCGTTTTAGACTGCGCCACAACAAAGCAACCTACCGGAACGGTAAAAGACGGAATCAATGATGAGCGATTAATGAAATAGGGGACCTTGCAGGTGAATACTCCATCTTCACCGGCTGTAAAAATCAGATCTTCGGTCAGTCCGCTATTGTCGGCTTTCTTAATGGTAAAGGTAAAGAATGTTGCAGACTCCGGTGTCGGCGGAGTGGGAGGAGTCGGAACAGGATCCTTGCAGGCACCCAAAAGAGCAACTGCGCCAATCAACATACTAAAAAGTAATTTTTTCATAGTGGTTTGAATAGTTTAAGTTTATCTAATATTTTAACAATTTTCAACGCTTTCAATTTGTTGCTTCACGTTGTCCGTTTTCGCTATCTGTCTTCACGATCGATTTTCGGTAAAATCTCGCCTACAATCGCTCCAGACACTATTTTTCACATTACAAATATAAAGATTTATCTGCAATTTACAATCTCTGTAAAGAGGAAAACGCTGGTATTTGTTAAAAAAATCACAGACACGAAAATTAAATCGCACAAAAGGAGAACAACGTATCGAAACTTTCGCTATATTTGTATAGTTATTTCGGAGGCAACCCGAGCATCGTGCCGGCATTGATAGTAATCGATGCCTGTTTGGTGTGTCGAGTGGTTGCTAAATACAAACAACGACACAAACAATTTTTTAAGTATAATTTCTGGGGGCGAATCTCTCGTCTCCGATTAATTACAACAGAAAAACTACTTATGGACAAACAAAATGTTAAGGAGTTGAAGGATGTTGTTATCCGTTTCTCGGGCGACTCGGGCGACGGTATGCAGCTTACCGGAACACTCTTCTCCGACACCTCGGCATTGATGGGTAACGGCATTTCGACATTCCCCGACTACCCCGCCGAAATCCGCGCACCGCAGGGCACCGTAGCAGGCGTTTCGGGCTTCCAGCTTCACTTCGGTAGCGGTAACGTAACAAACCCCGGCGACTACTGCGACGTGCTCGTAGCTATGAACCCCGCAGCGCTTAAAGCTAACGCTAAATGGTTGAAGCCCGATGCTACCGTAATCATCGACGGCGACACGCTGACCGAAAAATCGGTACAGAAGGCAGGCTTCGCAACCCTCGACCCCATCAAGGAGCTGGGTTTGGAGAATCACAATGTAGTAGTTCCCAACATTACCTCGATGACCAAAGAGGCGTTGGCTGAAACCGGTTTGGACAACAAGAGCGTTGTTAAGTGTAAGAATATGTTTGCACTTGGTATCTGCTTCTACATCTACAACCGCCCCTTCGACCACGCAAAGAAGTACATCGACAGCAAATTCCTCAAGAAGAATCCCGCTGTTGCCGCTGCTAACAAGCTTGCAATGGATGCAGGTTACAACTATGCAGCTAATACTCACGCATTTGCTAACACCTATGACGTGGCTCCCTCTCCGCTGGAAAAGGGCGTTTATCGTTCGATTAGCGGCAACGTAGCAACCGCTTGGGGTCTGTTGGCCGCTTCGGAGAAGAGTGGTCGTCCGCTGTTCTGCGGCTCGTACCCCATTACTCCCGCAACCGTTATCCTCGAGGAGTTGGCAAAGCATAAGTCGCTCGGCGCAAAGACCGTTCAGGCTGAAGACGAGATCGCAGGTATCTGTACCTCGATCGGCGCTGCTTTCGCAGGTAACTTCGCTGTTACAACCACTTCGGGTCCCGGTCTGTCGTTGAAGAGTGAGGCTCTGGGTCTGGCTGTTATGGCCGAGCTGCCTTTGGTTGTTGTTGACGTTCAGCGCGGTGGTCCTTCGACCGGTCTGCCTACAAAGACCGAGCAGAGCGACCTCGTACAGGCTCTCTACGGTCGTAACGGTGAGTGCCCCGTTGTCGTTATCGCAGCAAGTACTCCCAGCGACTGCTTCCACTACGCTTTCCAGGCAGGTAAGATTGCAATGGAGCATATGACTCCCGTTATCCTGCTGACCGACGGCTTTATCGCCAACGGTAGCCAACCCTGGCGTATTCCTTCGATGAGCGACTACCCCGCTATCGTTCCTCCCGTATGCACCGCACTCGATGAGGACGAGACCCAATATCTGCCTTACAAGCGTAACCCCGAGACTCTGGCTCGCCGCTGGGCTTTCCCCGGTACCGAGGGCTTGGAGCACCGCATCGGTGGCTTGGAGAAGGACAAGATTAAGGGTAGCGTTTCGCACGATCCCGCTAACCACCAGATTATGACCAACACCCGCGCCGAGAAGGTTGCACGCGTTGTGAACGTAATCCCCGAGCAGACCGTTATGGGAGCTGACGAGGCTGACGTTCTGGTTATCGGTTGGGGCGGTACGCTTGGCCACTTGCAGACTGCCGTAGAGGAGTTGCAGGCCGAGGGTAAGAGCATCGCACTCTGCCACTTCAACTACATCAACCCGCTGCCCGCAAACGTACGCGACGTATTTAAGCGCTACCGCCGTCTGGTTGTTTGCGAGTTGAACGCTGGTCAGTTTGCAGGTTATCTGCGCCAGAACTTCCAGGAGTTCAACTTCGAGCAGTTCAACAAGTGCGAGGGTCAGCCCTTCACCGTAGTTGAGTTGAAAGATAAGTTTAACGAAATTTTAGGCAAATAGTTATGTGTACATATAAATATACTCCGGCAGATTTCAAGAGCGATCAGGAGGTTAAATGGTGCGCTGGCTGCGGCGACCACGCTATCCTCAACTCGGTGCTTAAAGCACTGCCCGAAGTAGCAGAGAAGCAGAGCATTCCTCACCAGATGTTCACCGTTATCTCGGGTATCGGTTGCTCGTCGCGTTTCCCCTACTACGTACGTAGCTACGGTATGCACACCATTCACGGTCGTGCTAACGCAATCGCTACCGGTGTTAAGACCGCTAATCCCAACCTGAGCGTTTGGGTAGCAACCGGTGATGGCGACTCGCTCGCAATCGGTGGTAACCACTTTATTCACGCGATTCGTCGTAACGTAAATCTCAACGTTGTACTGTTCAACAACGAGATCTACGGTCTGACCAAGGGTCAGTACTCGCCCACTTCGAAGTTGGGTAAGATCACCAAGACCTCGCCCTATGGCACGGTTGAGAAGCCGTTCAACCCTGGCGAGTTGGTTATCGGCGCAAAGGGTACCTTCTTTGCTCGTTCGATCGACGCAGAGATGGATCTCACGAAGAACTGCCTCGTAGAGGGTGCTGCTCACGAAGGTTTCTCGATTGTAGAGGTATTGCAGAACTGCGTTATCTTCAACGACAAGACTCACGCTCTGTTTGCAGGCGACAAGGCTACTCGTGCCGAGAACACCATCACCTTGAAGCACGGCGAGAAGATGTTGTTCGGCTCGCAGAAGAACAAGGGTCTGATGCTCGATGGTATGAAGTTGAAGGTTGTTACGGTTGGCGAAAATGGCGTAACCGAGGACGACATTCTGACTCACGACGCTCACGAGAAGGATACCACTCTGCACGTAATGTTGGCAGCAATGAAGTATCCTGAATACCCCGTTGCTCTGGGCGTGATTCGTTCGGTAGAGGACGATGCAGTCTATGACAAGAAGGTAGCCGAGCAGGTTGAGCAGGTGAAGGCTGACAGCAAGATCAAGTGCATGGACGATCTGCTGCACAGCGGCGCAACTTGGGAGATTAAGTAATTCGGGAAGAAGAGCTTAACGCCTTTATATAGAGCAAAACCGAATCCCTCGCGGGGTTCGGTTTTGTTGTTTAATAATGGTAGCGAGAGGCAAAAGGTCGAGGTCGATACTCTATCGTTTTCCGTAACGCTCCTCGACAACGCGCCAATCGATAATATTCCAAAGTTGGTCGATCGAGCGGGCGCGGTCGTTGCGATAGTCGATATAGTAGGCGTGTTCCCATACGTCTATACCCAACAGAGGAGTCAGGCCGTGTCGGATAGGATTACCCGCATTCGACTCGGAGAGTATCACCAGATTTCCGTTTTTATTCTCGGCTAACCATACCCAGCCCGATCCGAAGAGCGAGGTTGCCATCTTGGCAAGTTGGACCTTCATTGCATCGAACGAGCCAAAATCGCGTTTTATGGCCGCAGCCAGAGCTCCTTCGGGCTCGTGTTTTGCTGCCACTTCGGGAGCAAGAGTCAAAAAGTAGATATTGTGATTGAGTACCTGCGCGGCATTATTCAGAAGCGCGCCATCCGACTCACGGACAATCTCCTCTAACGGCTCGCGTTCGTATCGCGTGCCGGCAACCATTCGATTGACATTATTCAAATAGGCTTGATGATGCTTGCCATAGTGGTAGCGCAACGTCTCCTCGCTCATATAAGGTTCAAGGGCCGACATCTCGTACGGAAGCTCCGGCAATTTGAATACGGCTGTTGTGTCGGTGGCAGAGGTCATTGCGGCAGCGACGGTTGTTGTCGATACTGACATAAACAGGAGTTTAAGAAGTAACAATATAGTTATCATATATTTAACGCTGTTTATAAACTATCAATCGGCGCGAAATCCGATGCCGGCAGACCACAAATGGGACACACCCAATCTTGCGGCAACTCCTCGAAGGGCGTGCCCGCAGGGACACCATTTTCGGGATCACCGACGGCTGGATCATAGACATAGGGACAAGCAGGACATTGATACTTTTTCATAGCATAACATTTTAATTGGTTCTCGCCCTCCCGCTCAAAAACAGTGCCGCACAGAATAGCGATCCTCGCCATAAACAACGCAACGAGGGCCGCACCCTAACGGGTACAGCCCTCGATATTGTCATCCTTGCTATTGCTAAATGAAAACGTTCTCTATCGCTCAACCTCGCGACGATGGATCAGTGCTTGTGTAATTGTCATCTCATCGACATATTCCAACTCATCACCAAAGCCCAGACCGCGAGCAATCGTCGTAACCTTTACCGACGGATAAGCACGCAGACGATTCAATATATAGAAGAGCGTAGTTTCACCCTCGACCGAAGTATTGAGGGCAAGAATCACCTCTCGGATCTCACCTCGCGCAACATTATCAATCAGTAGATCAATTTTCAAATCCGACGGAGCAATACCCTGCATCGGTGAAATAACGCCTCCCAGAACGTGGTAGATACCTCCATATTGGCGTGTATTCTCGATCGAAAGCACATCCGAGACCTGCTCGACAACACAGACCGTCGAGTGATCGCGGCGCGCATCCGAACAGATCGGACAGATCTCCGTATCCGAAAGGTTGTTGCAGAACTTGCAATGGCGAATCTGCGTGCGAAAGCGGTCGATACTCGAAGTCATATCCTGAACACTTGCCACGTCCATACGTAGCAGATGCATCGCCAAACGCAACGCCGTTCGGCGACCAATACCGGGCAACTTCGACAGCTCGGCCGTTACATCTTCCAAAAGTCTTGACATATATCGTTTGATTCTGTCGTTAATCAATCATTTCGATTGTTTTATCTTCGAGCCAACCCTTATTGCCATCGGCAATAGTGATCTCGGTCCAACGATCGACGCGGTCGCCTACACGCACCTTGGTTCCTTCGTGCAGAACAAACATATCGGTTGCGTTCTTATTGGGAGCTGCCTTAACCGACACCGAAGCACTCATAACAACAGCCTCCTCGGGAGAGATTGCGTGGCGACGTTCGGTTACTGCAAAAGCGGTTGTAATAGCAAACAGAATCAGGCAGACAATAGCGGCGAAGAATCCGACCTTGCGGAACAACAGACTCTGTACCAGCAGATAAACCATCACAGAGAAGAGCAACGCTGCAAAGAACAGCAGCGAAAGAACAGCCCACGCATTGCCACTGATTGCCTGACGCAACAAGCGCACCCAACTTGTAATGAAGAGTTCGGGAACAACCTGAATACGATCCTTCGTATAGCTATTAGCCACATCGAGATTGTAGCGAATATCGGCATCTCCCGGAGCAAGACGCAGAGCCTTATTATAGTAGAGAATCGAGCGACCGATATTGTCAATCTTAAAATAGGCGTTACCCAAATTGTAGTAGAGTTTTTCCGAGGCCAAACCACGTTCCTCGATCGAGTGATAAAGTTCAATCGCACGGTTATAATTGGCATTGATATATGCCGTATTTGCCTCATCCCAAACAGCCTCGTCATCGGCATTAATCTCCGCTGATGCAGGCACAGCTGCACTTTCGGGCTCCGACTCAATGGTGATCGAAGAGTTATCTTGCATCGTGGCGGTTTCGTTCTGCACCGCGGCAAACGAAGAGAAGATCGCAAAGATCGAAATGATGAGTGTTACTATCTTTTTTGTCATCGTCTGACCTCCTATTTTTTGATCGTTGATTCAAGTTTCGAAATAATCTGGACACCCTCGGCATAGACCTCATTCATCTGCGATGATGCCATAGGCGAATATTGAGCCTCGTCGCAAGCAACAATAATGTCGATAAATTGCTGGATCGTTTCAGCCGAGATATTGCGTTTGCGCAACTCCTCGCGGACATTCTCCTTTGTCAGATTGGCAACGGGGATATTCAGTTTATCGCTCATATAACCCCACAGCGCGCGCAACATCTCCTCATAAAAACCGTGCTGGTGATCCATCTCCATAAACTTCGCAGCCTTACGGAAACGTTGCAGAGCTACACGATTAGCTCGCTTACCGCGAATGAGGGTTACATTCTGTCGCTCCTTGATTCGCTTGCGCAGATAGATCGATACCGACACAAAGAGCAACAGCAACAATGCCAGAACAATCCAATAGGTCGAGCTACCAACAAAGACCGAACGCACAGGGCGAAGACCTGCCGATCCGAGTTTGATAAAGCGGATATCCTGACCGAGCATCTTCACCTCCTCCTTCGATAGACCGCCGATGATAGGCGCACCCGAAAGACCGCCCGATGCATCAGGTTCAATAACCAATGCCACATCGTGCGACGAGAGTGTTACATATCGCAACTCGCTGGGGTTAAAGTAGGTAAATTCGACAGCAGGAACGGTATATTCACCTTCGGCACGTGCAATAAATGGGTACTCGAATTGGCGATAGCCGCTGATACCCTGCACCGAATTCTTCAGGCTCTCGGTGGTCTTTACATCGTACATCTCGAATGACGAGGGAAGTTGCAACGTCGGTGCTTGAACAAACGGGAGGTTACCCGTACCCGAGATCTTTACTGAATATGTAGCTGCCGAATTGGCCGTAAAGGTCGATGCGGGAGGTGTTGCCTCCATCTCGAAGCGACCAACAGCACCAGAGAACGATGCAGGAGCACCCGAAGGTAACTCTTTAACGGTAATCTCGACAGGAGCTGTGGTCAATTTACGGCGCACCTCTGCCACATCAGGCTGATCGAAGAAGGGATCGAAACCGCGCGAGCTACCGGGGATAACAACTTGCGCCACAACGGTCATCTCGGCCGGATCAATGCGCAATTTACCCGTCTGCTGCGGATAGAGCAGATACTCACGAACGACCAGGGTCTCATAGATGCGACCATCGTAGGTTTCGCGGTGCCACATGTTGTTTTCCGAGTCCAACTCCTGTGTCCAAAAACCATTGAACGACGGGAATTTCACTCCTTCACTACCAAGTAACGATACGCGCTTATAGAGTTTGAGCGAAGCTACGACAGGCTCACCCTTAAAGACATCGCTCTTATTGACCGACATTCGCATCAGCAGATCGTTTGCTCCGATTGCCTTATCGGCCGAGCGAGCGCCCTGCGTCGTAGCACCACCTCCCGACTGTGCCTGTGAACCCTCCTCATCGACAACTTCGATGGTTACGGGTTGCGTTCGGTAGCTCTTTCCATCGACTGCAATGGCCGCCGTACCAATCGTAAATTTACCCTTCTGCGTGCCTTGCAACACGTATGTATAGGTGTTATAAACCGACTGCTCCATCGAGCCATTGACGATGTACATATTGCTACCATGCGAGGTTACGGGACCCGCCACAAGCTGAAAGCCTTCAAAGGTCGGAGCCTCGAAACTGTTACGCTCCGGCTCGGCATTGACCGTAAATTCAACACGGAAATTTTCGCCCACAGCAACCAACAGCGGTGCCGATGTCTCAAACGACACGGGCGACGATGCCCACACGTTCACAGCGGCCAGCACAGCCACAACGCTCAACATCAATCTTCTAATCATATTCTGTACTATTATTTCATATATTAACGTACCACATGCAATTATAGTATGTAGTACATCGCATTTTATCGAGAGCACTATTCTTATGCTCTTATGTTTCGACAAAATGCATCGCCCCACAAACACGATCACTCCGACGGACAGCCTTCGAGTATGGCTGCCGTCGGAGATTCGCGTTAGTTGTAAGGGTTGGTCGAGAAGAGCCGCACTCCACTCTTTCAAACGGAGTGCGCACTCGCTCGGTTATAGTTTTTCATAAAAGCGTATAACGTGAGCTTTTTTTAGGCGCGCGACACTATGCAAAGCGGAGCATACTAAACGTATGTGAGCATTTGCAGAGCAAGCGCAACGCCAAAAGAGCCACGTTAGACACTTTTAGTGCTTGAAGTCGGCAAAGAAATCGTTACCCTTGTCGTCCACAATGATAAATGCGGGGAAGTCCTCAACATAGATCTTGCGGACAGCCTCCATACCCAACTCGGGGAAGTCAACAACCTCAACACTCTTAATGCTGTTCTTGGCCAAGATAGCAGCGGGACCACCAATCGAGCCGAGGTAGAAACCACCGTGCTTCTGGCACGCGTCGGTTACTGCCTGCGAACGGTTACCCTTTGCTACCATAACCATCGAGCCACCGTGATCCTGGAACAGATCTACGTAGGGATCCATACGACCTGCGGTGGTAGGACCAAAGCTACCCGATGCCATACCTGCGGGAGTCTTTGCGGGACCTGCATAATAAACGGGGTGCTTCTTGAAGTACTCGGGCATAGGCTGACCCTCGTCCAACATCTGCTTGATACGTGCGTGTGCGATGTCGCGTGCAACGATCAACGTACCCTTGATATTCAAGCGGGTCTTGATGGGATACTTGGTCAGAGTCTCGCGTACCTTATCCATACCCTCGTCCAGATCGATCTCGACTGCGGGCGACATTGCGGGTGCCTCCTTCGGCAAGAAACGTGCGGGGTTCTTCTCCAACTGCTCGATGAAGATACCGTCCTCGGTGATCTTTGCCTTGATGTTACGGTCTGCCGAGCAGCTAACACCCAAACCTACAGGGCACGATGCTGCGTGGCGAGGACCACGGATAACGCGTACATCGTGTACCAAATACTTACCGCCGAACTGCGCACCTACGCCGCTCTTCTGGCAGATATCGAGCACCTTCTGCTCCCACTCCAAATCGCGGAAGTAGCGGCCACCCTCGTTACCCGAAGTGGGCAGATGATCCAGATAACCAGCCGAAGCCTTCTTAACGGTTGCGAGGTTGGTCTCGGCCGAAGTACCACCGATGCAGAGTGCCAGGTGGTAGGGAGGACAAGCCGAAGTACCCAGATCCTTAATATGCTCCTCAACAAACTTGGTCAAGTTCTCCTCGGTCAGCAACGCCTTGGTCTGCTGATAGAGGAAAGTCTTGTTAGCCGAGCCACCACCTTTGGTGATGAAGAGGAACTTATACTCATTACCCTGTGTAGCGTAGAGGTCGATCTGTGCGGGCAGGTTGGTGCCGCTGTTCTTCTCGTTAAGCATATCGAAAGGAACAACCTGCGAGTAACGGAGGTTGCGCTCCTTGTAGGTCTCATAAACACCGCGAGTGATGCACTCTGCATCGTCTGCGCCCGTGTAAACATCCTCACCCTTCTTACCGATGCAGATTGCGGTACCGGTATCCTGGCAGGTGGGCAGCTCGCCCTCGGCAGCTACGCACTGGTTGAGCAACATAGTGTAAGCTACAAACTTATCGTTGTCGGTTGCTTCGGGATCTTCGAGAATATTAGCCAACTTCTGCAAGTGCGATGCACGCAGATAGAACGAAACGTCGTTGTAAGCCTCTTTAGCCAACAGCTCCAAGCCCTTGGGATCAACTTTCAGAATACGACGACCGTCGCACTCAACAACTTTCACATAGTCTTTGGTAAGGAGACGATATTCCGTAGTATCGTTTTCGATAGGGAACGGCTCCTGATAGATAAATTCAGCCATAGCGTTTAATTGAATTTTGTATTTGTTTAACTTGTTAATTGTTCGTTTCGGGTCGATTCGGCACACTTTGCAACGAATCTAACTGCAAATATACAAAAAACATTGTGAAACGACTAACATCGAGAGGGATATTTTGCGTGTTATTGAACATTTTTCACTGTATATTTAATTTTAGAGAAAATCTATTGTTTTTCGTGCCTTAATTTCGTATATTTGCACGAATCTTAAACACAACAATATGAAAAGATTAGTTATTTTATCTGCTACCATCTTTGCTATTGCGTTATCGGCTTGCATATTTTTCCAAATAACTAATTAACAATGAAAAAGACAACTTTATTAGTTTTTTTAGCATTTCTCGTAGCTTGCAGCGAACCAGAGATACCAAAACCCGATATTGACGAGTCTATCAATATTGAGCAGACATTTGCCAACACGTATTGGCAGCGCATTGGCGGTGGCACATTTATGCACACCAATGGCAAATACAAAGAAGATCTCAGTATAGACAACAGTCCTGGTTATACATTGGAAACAACTGAATATAAATATATTGGCGACAATTCAAATATTTGCGTTAACTATCTTGATACATACAACAATCAAAGCAATCAATCTCGTGCTTTTGCCGAAACCCTTGATCTAAATTTTGATATAGAAAAACGAAGATTGTATGGTTGGAGATCTGTCCTATATTGGGGAGAGGATATACATCAAGAGATTATAAAATTATCAAATGACACTATCGCGGTGTATGAAGCCTATGAATGCATTAAAGATAAGCGATACCACAAACGCAAATACTCCGTTTGGGCGCAATTCACCCCCAATGCGGAGTTGCAAGAAAGGCTCAACAGTGCCATTCCAGCTACATACGATGCATTCTGTGAATTTGACCAACAGCGATAACCTCTAACCCTAATAGATAGACAAACAGCCACTCCAAATGCGGGGGTGGTTGTTTTTTTGTTAAGGCTGGGGGCACAATAAAGTGGTAAAAAATGTGTTTTTATTGCATTAATTTCGGTCGGAAAGTATGGTGGTATTCAAAAATTTAGTATTTTTGCAAAGATTTTAATAAATTGCCTTGCGAATGTGCCGCAAAAAGCCACGAGCAACAGCAACAAACGACTGAAAATCAAGTATAACTTAATACAACATTTATCAAAATTATGGTATCTTACAAGGATCTTGGCTTGGTGAACACCCGTGAGATGTTCGCTGACGCTATCAAGGGTGGCTACGCTATCCCCGCTTTCAACTTTAACAATATGGAGCAGATGCAGGCTATTATCTCGGCTTGCGTTGAGTGCTCGTCGCCCGTAATCTTGCAGGTTTCGTCGGGTGCACGTAAGTACGCTAACCAGACTCTGCTCCGCTATATGGCACAGGGTGCTGTTGAGTACGCAAAGGAGTTGGGTAAGAACATTCCTATCGTTCTGCACCTCGACCACGGTAACTCGTTCGAGCTCTGCAAGGATTGTATCGATATGGGTTTCTCGTCGGTTATGATCGACGGTAGCCACCTCCCCTATGACGAGAACGTTGCGCTGACCAAGAAGGTTGTTGAGTACGCTCATCAGCACGATGTAACCGTAGAGGGCGAGCTCGGCGTTTTGGCAGGTGTAGAGGACGAGGTTTCGTCGGAGGTTGCTCACTACACTCGCCCCGAGGAGGTTGTTGACTTCGTAACCAAGACCGGTTGCGACTCGTTGGCTATCTCGATCGGTACTTCGCACGGTGCTAACAAGTTCAAGCCCGAGCAGTGCACCCGCAACGAGGACGGTATCCTGGTTCCCCCCGAACTGCGTTTCGACATCCTCGAGGAGATCGAGAAGCAGCTCCCCGGCTTCCCCATCGTTCTGCACGGTTCGTCGTCGGTTCCCCAGGAGTACGTAAAGATCATCAACACCCACGGTGGTGCTTTGAAGGATGCAGTAGGTATTCCCGAGGAGCAGTTGCGTAAGGCTGCAAAGAGCGCTGTTTGCAAGATCAACATCGACTCGGACGGTCGTTTGGCTATGACCGCTGCTGTACGTAAGATCTTCGTTGACAACCCGGCAGAGTTCGACCCCCGCAAGTACTTGGGTCCCGCTCGCGACGAGTTGAAGAAGCTCTATATGCACAAGTGCGAGAACGTTCTGGGTTCGGCTGGTAAGGTTGAGTAATTCGGAGCGGCTACGCTTTTAATAAAAACACCCGATCTCGGTTGCGAGATCGGGTGTTTTTATTTCGGGTTATGTACGTAAAGCTCACACAAACTACCACTTACAAAATGGATTGCGCACAAGGTGAGAATTATAGTAGCGGCGATCGCCCGTAACCTCCTCGCCCAACCACTCGGGGCGAACAAACTGCTCATCGATCGACGAGAGTTCAACCTCGGCAATAGTCAAGCCCTCATTATCTCCATAAAACTCATCGACCTCGAAGATATGTCCCTCAAACGGAACAAGATAGCGACACTTATCAATCACACCGCCACGACACAACGTGAGCATTTCGAGGGCCTCGCGCGCGGGCACCTCGTACTCCCACTCGCTGCGACTGATACCATCAAGGCTCGGACCTTTAATCGTTAAAAATCCTCGCTCACCACGCACGCGGACTCGCACCGTACAGCCACCGTCTGATGACAAATATCCCTGCGCGATATGCTCACTCGACGTTGCCTGCGATTTATAATCGCCCGCGACCAAAAATTTACGTTCGATCTCCAATGCCATAATTCGATTGTTCGTTTGTTGCAAAGGTAGCGATTTTCGGGCTGAGTGTGCGCCACTAAGACCCAATATTTTTGATGAGCGCGGAAAGAGGGCGCAAAATTTGTAGTTTTGGTGGCGAATGTGTATCTTTGTAGATTACAACGAAGACCTATGGAAGAAAGAGATAAGATAATTGCCGACATTGGCAATGAATACAAATATGGCTTCACAACCGACATCGAGACCGAGACCATTCCTCGCGGTCTGAATGAGGATGTGGTGCGACTCATCTCGCAGAAAAAGGGCGAGCCCGAATGGCTTACTGCCTATCGTCTGAAAGCCTATCGCCATTGGCTGACAATGACTATGCCGACGTGGGCGCACCTCGATATTCCCGAAATTGATTATCAGGATATTATATACTACGCAGCACCGCGTACCAAACCTAAACTCAATTCGATGAACGAGGTCGATCCCGAATTGCGTCGCACGTTCGACAAGTTGGGCATTCCGCTCGAAGAGCAGATGGCTCTATCGGGCGTGGCGGTCGATGCCGTGATGGACTCGGTTTCGGTCAAGACGACATTCAAAGAGGTGTTGGCCGAGAAGGGCATCATCTTCTGCTCGATCAGCGAGGCGGTACGCGACTACCCCGAATTGGTACGCAAATATTTGGGTAGCGTGGTGCCCTACGCAGACAACTTCTTTACGGCACTGAATGCGGCGGTCTTCTCCGACGGTTCATTCTGCTACATACCCAAAGGGGTGCGTTGTCCGATGGAGTTGAGCACCTATTTCCGTATCAATGCGGCAGGAACGGGTCAGTTCGAGCGCACGTTGATTGTGGCCGACGAAGGGTCGTATGTGAGCTATTTGGAGGGTTGTACGGCCCCGCAACGCGATGAGAATCAGTTGCACGCAGCCGTTGTCGAAATTGTTGTGCTGAAAGATGCCGAGGTAAAATATTCAACCGTACAGAATTGGTATCCAGGCGACAAGGAGGGCAAGGGCGGCATTTACAACTTTGTAACCAAGCGCGGCATTTGCAAGGGCGACAACGCACGTCTATCATGGACACAGGTCGAAACGGGATCAGCAATTACGTGGAAATATCCGAGTTGCATACTCGCGGGCGACAACAGCGTTGCGGAGTTCTATTCGGTGGCAATGACCAACAATTTCCAGCA
>JAFPAT010000002.1 GCA_017425655.1 Rikenellaceae bacterium
CCCGATATTATCTGCTTGCAGGAGTTCCAAAGTACGCCTGCCTGCCCGCGCGAGATGTTCGATACGCTGCTCACAAGTCGTAAATATCGCGGTGTGGTGTCGTTGCGATTGACAACGCACCCCAAGCAGGGACACGGCGTAGGCAATGCGATCTATACTCGTTACAAGATTGTCCGTTCGGGTGTTATCAATAATGCTACCGAACTCGATTCGACTGCCTGCATCGCCCAATGGGCCGATTTGATGATTGGCGACGATACGGTGCGCGTTGTGAATAACCATTTGCGTACTACGATGATTACGCAGAACGATCAGGAGTATCTGGTCAGTGGCGACTTTATCGAGGATGGATCGATGGAGCGTGAGGATAAGTTGCGCTCGATCGCCGACCGTTTTCAATTAAACTCTCAAATACGTGCTGATCAGGCCGATACGATTTCTCGCTTTGTTGCGGCATCGCCCTATCGAGTGATTGTGTGTGGTGATTTCAATGATGGAGCGATGTCGTACACCTACCGCCGTATTGGCCGCAAAATGGATGATACGTTTGTTGAGGCGGCACGCGGTAAGACCAATACCTATCGCGGATTTTTCAATCTGTTGCGCATCGATTTCATCTTTGTCGATCGTCGTTTCGAGGTGCTGTCGTACTCTTCGCCACGATTGGGCGTGTCGGATCACTATCCCGTCGTTTCGCGTTTGAAGATTCGCCGCGATTGATAGTTTGGTGCAAAAACGGGTCAAGAGTTTGGTTATTCGGCTGAAAAGCATTATCTTTGATAAATTATATAAAACTATACTAACACTATGCTTGTCAAGATCTATCCCGTAAATCCGAGCGAAAAGGAGCTGGATAAGGTGGTTGATGTACTGCGTCGTGGTGGCGTGATCATCTATCCGACCGATTCGATCTATGCCTTCGGCTGTTCGCTGCAATCTCCTAAAGCGATCGAGCGCCTGCGCACGATCAAAGCCAAGAGCGAGGATTCGCTGTCGGTGATCTTCGACAGCATTTCGAGCGTTTCGGAGTATTGTCGTGTGGATAATCTCACCTTCAAACTGATGAAACGCAATCTGCCGGGTGCATTTACATTTATCCTCAATACCTCATCGAAGATGCCCGATCGCGCGCTGGAGAAGCGTAAGTGTGTCGGTGTGCGTATTCCGGCCAACCCAATTGCACGAGCTATTGTCGAGCGTCTGGGTTGCCCGATGATTACCTCGTCGGTTAAGCGTCGTCCGGAGGATGATGGCGACGAATATACCACCAATCCTGAGTTGATCGAGGAGCGTTATGAGAATATTGTCGATCTGGTTGTTGATGGCGGTATCGGTGATAATGTTCCGACTACGCTGGTTGATCTGACTTCTGACGAACAGGAGATTCTGCGCGAGGGTCGCGGTGAGTTGCGATAGCGTGCTGGCGCAGTGTAACGAATGAAGAAATTATAGAACAGAAAACGATGAATAACAACTATTTACTTCGAGCATCGATCGCAGGTGCAGTTGTCGGCTTTGTTGCGGTGGCGGTGGATATGATGCAGATCTGTTGCCCATTTGCGGGACTCGGCTTTATCGGGTTCCTTGCGCAGGTGTGGCTGATTGGGTATTACTCACGTAAGTATGCAAATTCGTGTGGCTCAAAAGGTTGCTCGTATGGTCAGGTGCTTGGCTATATCGCTGTGATGATGATCTTTGCGGGTATCCTCTACGGTGCAGTTAAAGCTGTGGCGGTGAATACATTTGCCGAGGATCAATATCGCGCTCTGCTTGGCCAGTCAATGGATATGATCAAAGAGATGGGAGTCTATTCGAAGTCGCAGATTAAGCAGATGAACGGTATGATGGATGCAGTACAGTTTAATCCGATCTTTGTTCTCATTTCGAGCATCTTCTCGATGCTTTGCGGAGGAGTTTTTTATGGCTTGATCATCGCGGCAATTAATCGACGTGAGGCAGATCCTTTTGCCGAGGAAATTAGTAATGAGGAGTAACAATGTTAGTAAAACCTATTGATATTTCGGTTGTTGTACCCGTTTATAACGAGTACGAGTCGCTGCCCGAGTTGGAGCAGTGGATCGATCGCGTGATGACCGCAAATAAATTTAGCTACCAGCTGATTCTGATCGACGATGGCAGTAGCGACGAGTCGTGGGAGGTGATCGAACAACTGATCGAAAAGAATGACTCGGTGCTGGGCCTTCGTTTCCGTCGCAACTATGGCAAGTCGGCAGCACTCTATTGTGGCTTCGATGAGGCACAAGGTGAGGTTGTTATCACGATGGATGCCGATTTGCAGGATTCGCCCGATGAGATTCCCGCACTCTACAAGATGATCGTAGAGGAGGGTTACGACCTGGTTTCGGGCTGGAAGAAGGAGCGCCATGATCCCATCGGCAAGCGTTGGCCGAGCAAGTTTTTCAACGCAACGGCACGTGTGGTGTCGGGCATCAAGTTGCACGATTTCAACTGTGGCTTAAAGGCCTATCGCCGTAAGGTTATCAAGAGTATTGAGGTCTATGGCGAGATGCATCGCTATATCCCGATCTTGGCAAAACAGGCTGGCTTTAAGCGTATTGGTGAGAAGGTTGTTTGCCATCGCGCACGTAAATATGGCGTTTCTAAATTTGGCTGGGAACGAATGATTAAGGGCTATCTGGATCTGCTCTCGGTGATGTTTATGTCGAAGTTTGGTCGCAGTCCGATGTATTTCTTCGGCTCGCTCGGTACGCTGATGTTCCTCTTTGGCGGTGGCGCGGCGATTTGGATCGTACTGCAAAAGGTTATCCGTCAAGCCAATGGACTGGTATGGCGCAGTGCTACGGATCAGCCTCTGTTCTATCTCTCGCTGGTGGCAGTGGTGTTGGGTGTGCTGCTCTTTTTGGCGGGATTTTTGGGCGAGCTCATCAACCGCAACTCGTCGGACCGCAACCGCTATCTGATTGACGAGATCAAGGGCGCGAATGGCGATTTAATTAACGAATAAATTAACGAACAAGCAAATAATGATTCAACGTATTCAAACACTCTATCTGCTCGGTATCGTGGTACTCACGACACTGATGATGTGCCTGCCGTTGGCCTATTTTGTCGGTGGCGAGGAGACATTCAATCTCTATGGTTATGGTCTGCGCTCGGTGGCTACGGGAGAAATGTATAAATCCACAATCTTTTTGATGATAATCTTGGGCTTGGCGGCTCTGTTGCCGTTGGTGAATATCTTTTTGTATAAGCGCCGTATGGCCCAGATTCGCTATTGCATTGTTGAGTTTGTGCTGTTGGTTGGCTCGGTGATTATGCTTGCGGTACACTATTTCCTCTTCTATCGCGCCTTTGCCGACTTTGATTTCCACGCACAAGGAATGAAGGTAACGATGTTGTTGCCGATCGCGGCTCTTTTCTTGAACTATTTGGCAATTAAGGCGATAGCCGCTGACGAGATGTTGGTTCGCTCGGTTGATCGAATCCGATAGTATTCATTTGCCGATTTATAAAATAAGCCGCGCTCTTTCGGAGCGCGGCTTATTTTGTTAGTTGTGAATTGGTATCACTCTATTACTGCTCTACAACCGTAGCAAAGAAATGCAGGTCGGCGTCGCTGTTGTTGATCAGGCTGTGCGAATGACCTTTGGGGCAGTAGTGGCACTGACCGGCTTCGACATCCTCATACACACCATCCATCAGAACGGTTCCTCGACCTTCGAGGATATGTATAAATTCGCAGTTTGTGGTGTGGGTATGTACGCCGATTGATGCGCCACTATGAAGCAAACCCTTCATAATCTTGCACTTGTCGTCCATATAGCGACGTACGATAAACTCTTTTTCGCCGCCGTTGAAATGTTCGAGCACCTCTTCTGCGCGCTCTTTGAAATCGATAACCATAGTATTAGTCTGTTTTAAGTTTCTCAATCTTTGATTACAAATTTACGAAAAAGTTTCATTCGGCAACTCTTCGCACGATAAATTTTACCGGTAAACGATAGCTTTTGGCTCTAAAATTGGATAGCGAAGTGTATAAACCAACTCGTTTGTGATTATGAAAAAGTTTATTGCTTATCCCATCGCCATTGCTGTCTGCCTGGCGGTGGGTTATCTGTCGAGTCTGTTGCAGGTTGAGGCGTTGCGAGATTGGTATCCGACGCTCGTTAAGTCGCCTGCAACACCTCCGAATATGGTCTTCCCGATTGTCTGGACAATACTCTATATATTAATGGGATTGTCCCTTGGCGAGTGTTTCCGAACGGATAATATGCGTGCGATTTTGCCCTGGATATTGCAACTCGCAGTCAATTTTCTATGGACATTGCTCTTCTTTCGATTGCGCGACCCGATGCTCGGAATGGTCGCTTTGGTGCTGTTGATAATTCTGACGATATGGTATATATCCACCGCTTCGCGAACCTCGACTTGGGCGGGGTGGATTATGATTCCGTATCTATTGTGGTTGCTCTTTGCGACCTATCTGAATTGGTACGTCTATAATTACAATTAATAGAAATGAGCCTCACTCCGCAACGGGTGTGAGGCTCATTCGTTAAATGTACGCAAACGTCGCTACATCAGCAGTATAAGGCTTACTGCCATCAGTGCCATACCGCAGATCATACCCACGATCGAGGTGTGGTTTTCGCCGTATTGGTGAGCGGCGGGCAGGAGTTCGTCAAGCGAGATGAAGACCATAATACCAGCTACGGCAGCAAAGGTGCAGTTCAGTAGCATCGGCCCCATCAGCGGCATCAGCAACAGATAGGCTGCGATAGCCCCAAGAGGTTCCGATAGTCCCGACATAAACGAGTACCAAAATGCTCGGCGGCGACTGCCCGTAGCGGCATAGATCGGCACCGAGACGGCAATACCCTCGGGGATGTTGTGGATTGCAACGGCAACGGCAATTGCGGCACCCGTCTCAATCGAACTTATACCCGACATAAAGGTTGCAATGCCCTCGGGGAAGTTGTGGATCGTGATCGCCAATGCTGTCAGCAGTCCCATGCGGTGCAGACGGTGGTTGTGTCGCGAATCATCTTCAAGCTCCTCGACCGAGTGCAGTTCGTGCGGGTTTTCCGCCTCGGGCACAGCGCGGTCGATGATATAGGCGATGAGCATACCTCCAAAAAATGCCGCCGCAGCTATCAGCGCGCCTTGTTGTTCGCCGCGCATAGCCGATAACTCGATACGTGCCGAATAGAGCATCTCCATAAACGACACGTAGATCATCACACCCGCCGAAAGACCGAGCGAAAAGGCCAAAAAACGGCGATTCGTGTGCTTGGTGAGGAAGGCAATGACGCTGCCTATACCGGTCGCAAGGCCGGCAAACAGCGTGATGACAAATGCATATAGAACCTGATGAGTCATTTCGTTTGCGATCTGTTAGTTCACCTTAAAGGGCATCTTGATCTCCGAAAGGTCGCGGTTAGCCTTATCGATCTTCTCGGCCAGTTCATCTTTGAAAGCCACCACCTTTGCCATCATTGCGGGGTCGCCTGCGGCCAAGATCTGGGTGGCAAAGATAGCTGCATTCTTTGCATTGTCGAGAGCCATCGTCGCAACGGGGATACCTGCGGGCATCTGCAAAATCGAGAGTACCGAGTCCCAACCATCCATCGAGTTGCTCGACTTAATGGGCACACCGATAACAGGCAGGGGAGTCATTGCTGCGATTACGCCCGGAAGATGCGCTGCGCCACCTGCACCTGCGATGATAACCTTCACACCGCGCTCGGCTGCGCCACGTGCGAACTGCTCAACCAAAGCGGGGGTGCGATGAGCCGAAAGAGCGAGAATCTCGTAGGGAATCTCCATTGCGTCAAGATGTTTGGCAGCGGCCTCCATCACTTTCAGATCAGAGGTGCTACCCATAATAATACTAACGATTGGTGTCATATTGCACTTTTTTGTTTGAAATTTAGACGAAAGTTTGTAACTTCGCAAAGTTAATTGATTTTTTACGAAAACTCAAACGTATAATCTAACTCTTATCAATAAATATATGAGTTGCAATAATAAAAAACGAGTAACTCTGCTCGACAAGACTTTCGAGGTGATGATCTCGGAAGAGCAGATCGATAAGGCTGTCAGCTGTGTAGCCGAGCAGATCAATGCCGATTATGCCGATCGTGAAACGCCTCTGTTTCTGGGTGTTCTGAACGGATCGTTTATGTTTATGTCGGACCTGATGAAGAAGGTCGAATTCAACTGCGAACTCTCGTTCGTTAAGTTGGCATCGTATATTGGCACCTCGACTACGGGTAAGGTGCAGGAGCTCATCGGCCTGAAAAATAATATCGAAGGTCGCCACGTAATCGTTGTCGAGGATATTGTCGATACGGGTGAGAGCATCGAACACCTGATGCGTTCGTTGGAGGGTCATCGCCCTGCAAGTGTCGAAGTTGTAACCCTCTTCTACAAGCCAGCATCGTATTCAAAGCAGATTCCCATCAAGTATCGTGCAATGGAGATCGGTAACGAATTTATTGTTGGTTATGGTTTGGATTACGACCAGCTTGGTCGCAACCTTAAAGATGTATATGTAGTTGTCAATGAGTAACAAACGTACCGAAACAGATTTCTGCGGTGGTCGCCGTCTGCCGTTGGTCGAAGATTTCTACACCATTCAAGGTGAGGGATTTCATTCGGGCAAGCCTGCATATTTCATTCGCTTGGGCGGTTGCGATGTGGGTTGCAGCTGGTGTGATGCCAAATATACGTGGAACCCGTTGAGCCATCCGCTGGTGGATACCGATGAGATCGTCGAGCGTGCTGCGTCGTTCGAGGCGCAGGCAATTGTTATTACGGGTGGTGAGCCGCTGATCTATCCGCTTGATTACTTGACCGAACGCCTGCATGCGCACGGCTTGGAGATCTTTCTCGAAACCTCGGGCTCGCATCCGTTGAGTGGCAATTTTGATTGGATATGCCTTTCGCCAAAGCGCAAGCAACCGCCTATGCCCGAAGCATTTGCGGCGGCAAGCGAGTTGAAAGTAATTATCGAGACCGAGGAGGATCTGCGTTGGGCCGAGGAATGCGCTGCAAAGGTTGGTGAGAAGTGTATGCTCTTTATGCAGCCCGAGTGGAGCCGTTCGGAGCAGATGACTCCGACAATTGTCGAATATGTCAAGGCGCACCCGAAGTGGAATATCTCGATCCAGATTCACAAATTTATGCATATTCCTTAATCGGTTATGAGCAAGTGGTATCGCACAAAACGCTTTTGGATCATTGCAGTTTTGATTGCTGTGATTGTGATGATCTTCTTGTCGGGTAGTAATATCGTCGAGTGCTTCCGTCTGCGTCGCGAGATATCGGCATTGGAGAATCAGGTCGAGATGTATCGCGCGAAGATTGCCGAAGATAGCATTATGCTTGACAATTTGAGGTATGACGACTATATTGAGGCGTATGCTCGCGAGCATTACAATCTGCAAAAAAAGAGCGAAACGGTCTATATAATCAAAGATTAAAGAGCGCAACAGCGTTGCCTGATAATATGACGCACCTTCCGCACGGGGAGGTGCGTTTTTTTGTACTTGTCGAGGCTGAAATCATTTCGTTTCGGAGTGGAAAAACTTGTTTATAGCTCTTAAAACGATGCAAAATTTAGTGAAAAAGGGAGTTGAAGTTTCTCAATTTGTTGAAAAACATCTGTTGAAATGTTGATAACTTCGCTAAAATACGCCTCTTCTCAAAGCTAAATATCTGTAATACATCGATGTCGCTTATCTGCTCCGATTGTTAAAAAACTCTCATCCGATGTTGATTATTTTTTAATAACGCGACGTGTCAATTCGTTGCATTTTTCTCGCTTTTTATTACATTTGTGAGGTATATTGCCTGAAAAATCAACTTATCGTAACAAACGGTCGCAAATAGTACCTTTTAGACGAAAGTGGCTGATACAGAAAAACAAACAAACAATTAACATAAAAACTTAAACTTAAAAAATTAACATCTATGAAACATTTGAAGCATTTGCTTTTTGCTCTGCCGATGATGCTCATCGCATTGTCGTTTGCAGGGTGTAACACCGAAGATGTTGATCCGGTAATTCCCGAGTTGGAGATTGCCGAGGAGATCACCGGTGAGGCTCTCGAATCGCTCACATTGCAGTTCGATGCAGTCGAGAGCAGCAAGACCTTCGCCGTGCGTTGCAATCGCGCTTGGACAGCCGTTTCGAGCAACGCCGACTGGGCAGTTGTAACTCCCGAAGAGGGCGAGGGCGACAACACTCTGACCGTTACGGTAAGCCGCAACACAGGCACTACCCGTAAGGCCGAGATTATCGTTTCGACGATCCTCTTCAAGCGTTCGATCTATATCGAGCAGACGGGTGAGCAGGCTGACGCAAAGGTTATCTTCTTCGATAACCTCGATGGCGAGGCTGCGGCACAGGATTCGAACAACAAGTGGCCCTTCGCTAACGAGTTCCAGAATTATAACAAGAAGGGTACGGGCGCTGCCGAGGTTACCTACGACTCGAAGAGTGTAACCGTTCGTAGCAACTCACCCTCGAATGATCTGAAATACAACGATTCGGAGTACTCGAAGAATGAGGCATCGGGTGTGAATAACCTCTATTTTGCTGCTGGTGGTACCTTTACCGTTCAGAAAATCGCTTTGGGCGGTGAGCAGAAGCTGCATATGGAGTGGGGTGTTGAGCGTAACGAGTATGGTAACTATGACGCTCCGTTCAATCCCGAGGAGTTTATCGTTTCGCTCAGTGCTGA
>JAFPAT010000042.1 GCA_017425655.1 Rikenellaceae bacterium
GTAGAGGTCGATTTAGCTCCTATTTCCATAAATATTGGTATGTTTGAAAATGTTTTCAAATTTATCGTTATCTTTGCAAAGGTAACACTTTATTATGAAAAAGTCAATCGCCATACTCATTTTGCTTATTGCATTCTCTCTGTTGTCAATGCCGACAATAGCGCAAACGCAATCCCAAACGCAGCTGCAGGAGCGTCGTGCTCGCGGCTATACCCGCGCGTGGGTTGAGGTCGAGCAGGGCGATTCGGTGCAAAATATCGCGGTGTTACCGGTCTATGTTTTCCGCCGTCCGGCGGATATGCGCAAGTATCAACGAATGGTCATCGCGGTCAAAAAGACCTACCCGATTGCGAAGGTCGCTCGCCAACGTATGGCCGAGATGGAGGAGAAATTGCTGACATTGCCCACTCGCAAGGCGCAGAAGGCCTACACCAAGCAGATCGAGCAGGAGATCAAGGAGGAATATACTCCCGTATTGAAGAAGATGACCCGCTCGCAGGGCAAGGTGTTGTTGAAATTGATTGCTCGCGAAACAGACTACTCGTCGTATGAGATTGTGCGCGAGTTTCGTGGTAGTTTTACGGCGGGTTTTTGGCAGGGCGTTGCGAAGATCTTTGGTGCCAATCTGAAAACCGAGTACGATAGCGAGGGCGACGACCGAATGTTGGAGCAGATCGTAACCCTCTACGAGGCGGGTTTGCTGTAAAACAAAATCTTTTCTAAAAGTCGAATATTTCCATAATGCCATTCAGCTGGATGTAGCGTTGGTGTTCTAATTGCCTAACAATCCGCAAAATAGCGAAGGGCTGACCCACAACGGGTCAGCCCTTCTTCCTACGTGCAAAACTGTTTTGAGCAAGGTCGTAGAGTCGGCGGGCAAAATCGAGCATCGCGATAACCGTTTCGGTGCGCGTGGCCACGTAACCCAGAATGTAGGTCGGCGTGATTCGTGCCGTCAGCTGTTGCCGTCGAGCGTTGAGTGCCGATCGACTTTCGTTCAATCGTTGCTCAATCTGCTGACGATATTTGCGCAGTTCGGCAATCGAGCCGATACCTGCAAGTGCTTCACGTTCGGTCATTTTTGCGCATCTTTTTCGTTTTGGTCAGGCCGCTCTGGCTCGAATAGCATACGTGCGAAGCGGCGGACCAGGTTGTCGGTTATCAATCGTTCGCGTAACGTGTAGAGAACGATTCCCACGACTGCGAACGCCGAGGCTGCAATCATCATCGCCCATTCGAGCGATCCGATAGCCCGTGCGACCCACAACGTAATTGCACCAATCACAAACAGCAGTGCAAGTCCTGCGGCCACAACGGCGAGCAATATACCGAAACCATTGCTCATCGTCAGCGAGACGAACTCGATTGAGGCGAGTTTGGTGGCGGTAAGTTGCAGATGGACGTAGTCCGTTACCTGCTCGACGAAGGCGCGTTCAGGCTTTTTATGCTGCTGTTCGTTGTGCATTTTCGGCTCTTAATGCACGTGTTCTTTCAGTTCTTCGCAGTGGCAGCGGATGGCATCGACCTCCTTCTCGATCATATCTTTGATTGACGATCGCAGTTCGGCACCACATTTGGGGGCAAAGAGCAGGGCTGCTGCGCCGCCAAGCAGTGCGCCGCCCAGAAAAACTAACATACAAGTTCCGGCATTTTTCATAATCGAACAAATTTTTGTTTTAAGATTCGATCTATTGCCTTGCAAATTTAGAGCCACGGTCGCGTGAGCCGAGAGAAATTTTTGCTACATTTGCCTTATGAAATTCGATCGAACAAAGTGTGTGGCATTTACGGGTCATCGTGCGATGAGCTACGCTGCGGGCGACTCGGCAGAGGTTCTGCGCTCGCGCCTTGACACGACGTTGCACGAATTGTATGCACGTGGTGCGCGTTGTTTTTATAGCGGTATGGCCGAGGGCTTCGACCTGCTGGCGGCTCGTGCGGTGCTCGATCTGCAATGCCAATATCCAGATGTTCAGCTCATTGCGGCAGTGCCGTTTCGTGGGCACGGACGCTCGTTCTCGGCTGTTGTTAGGCGTGATTATGAGCATATTCTGCGTGCGGCAAATAGGGTAGAGGTGCTTGCGGAGGAGTATTCGCGCGAATGTTTCTTACGCCGTGATGACTATATGGTCGAGCGCTCGGCAACGGTCGTGGCGTGGTTCGATGGCCGCGCGGGCGGCACAGCCTACACAGTTGCACGCGCTCGGTCGCTCGGCTGCGAGGTAATCAATCTTTACCGCGACGGTCAGATGGAACTTTTCTAAAAAAACAAAACCCCGCCTCGAAAGGTGGGGTTTGTTATTGTTATGTCGCCCGCGCTACTCCTGATCGTAGCCGAAACGACGCAGCTGGCGGTCGTTGTTGCGCCAATCGTCATTGACCTTGACGAAGAGTTGCAGAAAGACCTTCTTGTCGAGGAAACGCTCCAGATCCTCGCGCGCTTGCATTCCCACGCGCTTCAATTTCTCGCCCTTGTGGCCGATGATGATACCCTTCTGGCTGTCGCGCGTAACGTAGATCGTCGCCGAGATGCGGTCGATCTTTGGCTCCTCGCGGTACTCCTCGATGGCGATTTCAACGCTGTAAGGCACCTCCTTGTCGTAGTTGAGGAAAATCTTCTCGCGGATAATCTCCGAGGCGAAGAAACGCAACGTCTTGTCGGTCAGCGTATCTTTCGGATAGTAGGGCTCACCTTCGGGCAACAACGAGAGAATCAGGTCGAACAGACCACCTACATTGAAATTCTCCTTTGCCGAAACGGGGACAATGCGTGCCACGGGCATACGCTCGTGCCACTGCTCGACCAATGCTTCGAGAGCTTCGGGCGTGGTGAGGTCGATCTTGTTGATTACAACGATTGTCGGAATGTCGCTCTGCGCCACCTTGTCGAGAATTTCAGCCGAGCGATCGGTGTGCTCGACCGTATCGGTAACGTAGAGCAGCACATCGGCATCCTTCAACGCACCGCGCACGAAACGCATCATCGACTCTTGGAGCTTATAGTTGGGTTTGAGAATGCCCGGAGTATCCGAATAAACGATTTGAAAATCATCACCATTGACAATGCCCATAATGCGGTGGCGCGTGGTCTGCGCTTTCGAGGTGATGATCGACAGACGCTCACCCACGAGCGCATTCATCAACGTCGATTTACCCACGTTCGGGTTGCCAATAATATTTACAAAACCTGATTTGTGCATAGTCTTTATCGTTAAACAAAAGGGGCGACCGCACTTTTGTCGGACAACCCCTTTTATCGTTTTTGTTTGTCTTTCTATCGACGGAAACCGCCACCGCGACGCATCTGCGCCATCTTCTGCTGCAAACCGCCACCAGCGACCATTTTCATCATCTTACGAGTCTGATCAAACTGTTTGAGCAGCTTGTTCACGTCGGCCACAGTCGTACCACTACCTTTGGCGATACGCTCACGACGCGAGGCGTTGATGATCGATGGATTCTCGCGCTCGGCAGGAGTCATCGAACCGATGATAGCCTCGGTCTGCTTGAATGCATCGTCCGGAATATCAACATCTTTCAGTGCCTTGCCCATGCCGGGGATCATCGAGGCAACATCTTTCAAGTTACCCATCTTCTTGATCTGGTCAATCTGTGCAAGGAAGTCGTTGAAGTTGAACTGATCCTTTACGAGCTTCTTCTTCAACTTGCGAGCCTCCTCCTCGTCGTACTGCTCCTGCGCACGCTCAACGAGCGAAACGACATCGCCCATACCGAGGATTCGGTCGGCCATACGTTCGGGGTGGAACACTTGCAGAGCGTCCATCTTCTCGCCGTTTGAGATGAACTTCAAAGGCTTGTTCACTACCGAGCGGATCGAGATAGCAGCACCACCGCGAGTATCACCATCGAGCTTGGTCAGTACAACGCCGTCGAAATCCAGACGCTCGTTGAACTCACGCGCTGTATTCACAGCATCCTGACCCGTCATCGAATCGACTACGAATAGCGTCTCACAAGGATTTACAGCCGCCTTCACAGCCTCGATCTCCTGCATCATCTGCTCATCGACAGCCAAACGACCTGCCGTATCGACAATCACCGTATTGATCGTTTTGCTACGCGCATAGCGAATAGCATTCTGTGCAATCTCAACGGGATTCTTGTTGCCCTCTTCGGTATAGACCTCTACACCAACCTGCTGACCGAGAATCTTCAACTGGTCGATAGCCGCAGGACGATAGACGTCGCCTGCAACCAGCAGCACCGAACGGTTGCGCTTGGTGCGCAACATCGAGGCCAACTTACCCGAGAAAGTTGTCTTACCCGAACCCTGCAAACCTGCAATCAGAATCACTGCGGGCGTACCTTCGAGGCGGATATCGGTTGCTGTGCCACCCATCAGGGCTGCCAATTCATCGCGTACGATCTTGGTCATCATCTGACCGGGCTTAACCGATTTCAATACATCCTGACCCAGGGCCTTCTGCTTCACTTGATCGGTGAACGACTTGGCTACCTTGTAGTTAACGTCAGCATCGATCAATGCGCGACGGATCTCCTTGACCGTTTCGGCCACGTTGATCTCGGTAATGCGACCCTCGCCTTTAAGGATCTTAAACGAGCGTTCGAGTTTATCTGTTAAGTTTTCAAACATATCTTATTTCGATTTATTTCAAAGCGCAAAGATAGTCTTTTATTTTGATTTACAACTTTTCGTAGGCCTCTTTTAGTTGTGCCATTGCTTGTTCGAGTACCGAGCGCGATGTGCCGATGTTCATGCGAACGAAACCTCGACCCTCTTCGCCAAACGTAGCGCCATTGTTTACGCCAATGCGAGCTTTGTTGGTCCAGAAGTCGAGCATCGCCTCGTGATCCATGCCCAGATCACGGCAATCGAGCCACATCAGGAAGGTGCCCTGCTGCTCGTAGTGGCGGATCTTGGGGCAGTTCTCTTCGAGGAACTTACCTACATAGTCGATGTTGCCTGCGATGTATTCCATCACCTCGTTGAGCCACTCTTCGCCCTCGTTGTATGCCACTTCGAGAGCCGCCGTGCCGAAAATGTTACCGCCTCCGGCGTGTGTGCGGTCGCATTCGGTGTTGAATGCCTCACGCAACTTCTCGTCGGGAATGATCGTAACCGATGTAGCCAGACCTGCGATATTGAAGGTCTTGCTGGGTGCGGTCAGCGTGATTGTACGATGCGCCAAATCGTCGTTGAGCGACGCAATGCTACGGAACTCGTTGGGCTTGATGATCAGATCGGCGTGAATCTCGTCCGAAATGATCTTCACATCGTGCTTGCGGCACAACTCACCTACGCGCAAGAGCTCTTCCTCCGAGAAAACGCGACCCGTCGGGTTGTGAGGCGAGCAGAAGAGCAACGCCTTTGCGCCCTCCAACTTGCGGTCGAGGTCCTCGAAATCGATCTCGAAACGACCATTGACGATCTTCATCGGGTTGTTAATCAGTCGGCGGTTGTTCTGATTGATCATATCTGCAAACGGCGGATATACAGGCGGTTGGATAACAACGCCATCACCCTCGTTGGTCAGCGCACGAATTGCGAAAGCGAAACCTGCGACCACACCGGGCGAGAAACCGAGCCACTCGCTCTCGACCTTCCAATTGTGGCGACGCTGCTGCCAGCTGACGATAGCGTCGAAATAGCTTGCGGGACGTATTCCGTAGCCATAAACTTTATGGTTAGCACGACGAATCACTGCCTCGGTGATCTCGGGCATTACCTCGAAATCCATATCTGCGATCCACATCGATATAATGTCGTCGCGACCGAAGACATTGAGGTTTTCGTCGAATTTGATACAAGCGGTTCCTTTACGACAAGGAACAGAGTCGAAATTATACTTCATATTTGATAAATTATTGCACATTGAAGCCCAAAGGGCGTACAAATATATAAAAAAAAGCCGTATCTTTGACCCCGAATAAAGATATATTTCATTCAATGAGTAATTTCGATGAGAAAAAGGGTGGGCAGCACGTCGCGACTGACGCCCCCACCTACCAGAAATTTGCACGCGACAAGCGCGTTCGCACTACGGGTGCGGTACGAGTAGAGCCTGTTTCGCGTCGAGAGAATAGTGATCGTGCTGACCGTGAGGGCCGCACCTTCAACCGCGATGAGCGCAACAACTTCAAGCGTTCGTATAACAACGATCGCACTCCCCGTCAGTCGGAGGAGAATCGTGCTCGTGCATCGTATAACCCCAATTTTACACGCGACAATCGTCCGATGTTCCAGAGTGAGCGCAATGATGAGGAGCGTCCTCGTCGTCAGTTCAATCGCGATGGCGAGCGTCAGCACCGCACTTTCAACCGTGATGGTGAGCATCGTAACTTCAGTCGCGACTATAATCGTGATTTTAACCGCGAGAACTCGCGCGAAAACCATCGCTCGGAGTATCGTTCATATAATTCATTCCGTTCGGAGCAGACGGGAGAGGAGCGCCCTCGTCGTTCGTTCAATCACGATGGCGAGCGTCAGCACCGCACTTTCAACCGTGATGGTGAGCATCGCAACTTCAATCGCGACCATAATCACAGTGGCGAACATCGTTCGTTCAAGCGCGATTTCAACCACGATGGCGAACGTCGTTCGTTTAATCGTGAGGAGCGTCAGGGTGGCTTCCGTCAGCGTTCGGAGGAGGGTTTCCGTCAGCGCAATGGTGAGGAGCGTTCGTTTAATAAGCGCACGATCCGCACCAAGACTGCATATAGCGCAGGAGAGATTCCCGAATCGTATCCCCGTTTTGCAGCTCCGCAGCAGGATGGCGAGATTCGCCTGAATCGCTATATCGCGCAGTCGGGTCTTTGTTCGCGTCGTGAGGCTGACGAACTGATTGCCGACGGCAAGGTTACGGTCAATGGTGTTGTTGTTACCGAGATGGGTTCGAAGGTTCAGCCTACCGATGAGGTGTGCGTTAATGATAGCCGTGTTGTAAGCGAGAAGAAGGTCTATATCCTTATGAATAAGCCGAAGGGCTTTGTTACAACTGTTGAGGATGACCATGCATCGAAGACAGTTATGGATATCGTGAAGGGTGCCTGCTCGGAGCGCATCTATCCCGTAGGTCGATTGGATAAGAACTCGCTGGGAGTGCTGCTGCTGACCAACGATGGCGATCTGACAAAGACTTTGACTCACCCTTCGTATGAGAAACGAAAGGTCTATCAAGTAACTCTGGATAAGGCACTTACCAAAGCCGATATGGAGCAGGTCGTTGAGGGTATCACTCTCGAAGATGGCTTTATTCAGGCCGATCAGGTCAGCTATGTAGGCGAAAGCAAGAAGGAGGTCGGTATTGAGATCCATTCGGGTCGCAACCGTATTGTGCGCCGTATTTTCGAGCATTTAGGTTATACGGTAACCAAGCTCGACCGCGTATTGTTTGCGGGTTTGACAAAGAAGAATTTGAAGCGTGGCCAGTGGCGTTTCCTTACGCCGCAGGAGGTTGCGATGCTCAAATCGGGACTTTACGAGTAACCTATCGGTTGCAAACAGAATATAACAAAATCGAGGGTCGCCCCACCAAAAGGGCGACCCTCAAACTTTGTACGCGCGAGCCGATTTAGAACGCGAACCCTACGCCGATACTGAAAGCGTGGGCGCTGGCTTTAGCAATCTCGATACTTGCGCCGGCTGTGCCTACTGGACGCATAGCCTTTTGGTGGTTCTGCATAAAGTGGTATCCGGCAGTGAGGTCGATTTTGAAACGTGGTGCGATATGGAATCGATAACCGCCACCAATACCGCCCTGCATGCCGACGCGCAATTTGTCGGGGCCACTGAAATTGACACCTGTGTTTGCATATGTGAACCAGCGACTGCGATTTACGTCGCTATTCCAAAAGTGTTTCGCCTCAAAAAGCAGAGGAACGCCATAGCCTGTCCAACCTGTTACGATACCCGTAGTCCAACGCGGAGTAACGGCATAATCGAAATTAAGGGTGAGCATAGGAGTACCTCTAAGCTCGTCAACTTTTGTGCGGTCGATGTTTTCATTTTTATAAGTTTCCGA
>JAFPAT010000043.1 GCA_017425655.1 Rikenellaceae bacterium
CCCAATGCGGGATCGTTCAACGTACCCAGATCGAACATATACTCCAACGAGAAGTAGTCGGTGGTCTCGTTCTGCTTGTAGAGCACCTCGATACCCGACTGCGCCTCGAAACGGTCCATATCCTTCTCAAAATCGACAAAGCGCGGCTCGATAGGCTTCACCTCCGATGCAGCAATAGCCTTCAAGAAGTCGCTCTGTGCGTCGCGGTTGGTTACGATCGGGGTGATCTCGGGCTTGGCAATCTTCTGTTCGTTGGGATCCTTACCCTCGCGCTTGTAGATAATTGCGTAGCTGTTCTCGCCCAACTTCTCGTTAGCGAAACGAACAACGTCCTCCTTGGTGATCTTCGACAGACGGTCGAACATTGCAACCTCGTCCTTCCACTCGACACCATTGATGAACGACTGAACGTATGCATCGGCACGACCATCGTTCGAATCGAGGTACTGCATCATCTCCAACTTGTAGTTGTTCACCGCTGCGGCGATCAACTTCTCATCGAACTCGCCTGCGCGCAACTTGGCAACCTCACCGAGCAACAAATCGCGCACCTCTTCGAGCGACTGACCCTGCTTGGGACGACCAGCCAACTGCATATAGCCATAGTCAGCCGAGATCGAGGGGTAACCGTATGCGCTCAGAGTCTTCTGCTGCTGATTCAGATTGAGGTCGATCAGACCAGCCTGACCATTGTAGAGGATGCTACCAACAATGTTAGCCAGATCGGCGTCATCAGAGGTAGCACCACCCAAACGCCAGCCGATAGCCACGTTTGCTGCGTCAAGACCTACAACCTCCTTCACGATAGGCTCGGTGATGGGCTGCTCGGGCTCATACTCCAACACGGGGATCTCGGGGTTGGGCTGCATATCGCCAAAGTACTGATCAACCAGAGCGATCATCTCTTCGGGATCGAAATCACCCGACAGACAGATTGCCATATTGTTGGGCACGTAGTACTGATCGTGGTAGTTCTTCACGTTGGTAATCGAGGGGTTCTTCAAGTGCTCCTGCGTACCCAATACGGTCTGCTTGCCGTAGGGGTGATTGGGGAACAGTGCTGCGTTCATCGCCTCATAGACCTTGCGGTTATCCTGCGTGAGCGACATATTCTTCTCCTCGTAGATGGTTTCAAGCTCGGTGTGGAAACCGCGAATCACAACATTCTTGAAGCGGTCAGCCTCGATTTTAAGCCAATTCTCAACCTGGTTCGAGGGAATATTTTCAACATATACGGTCATATCGTAACCCGTATAAGCATTGGTGCCCTGCGCACCGATCGAGGCCATCAACTTGTCATACTCGTTGGGAATAGCCAACTTCGAAGCCTCGTAGCTGATCGAGTCGATACGCTTGTAGAGAGCCTTGCGCTCGGCCTCATCCTCGGTCTTGCGATAGACCTCGAAGAGCTGCTCGATCTCATCGAGCATAGGCTTCTCGGCAGCGTAGTCCTGCGTACCGAACGACTGCGTACCCTTGAACATCAGGTGCTCAAAGTAGTGAGCCAAACCGGTAGTCTCCGAAGGGTCGTTCTTACCGCCAACGCGTACTGCGATGTAGGTCTGGATACGAGGCTCCTCGTCGCTAACCGACATATATACTTTCAGACCGTTATCGAGCGTGTAGATACGGGTCTGTGTGGGATCGCCCTTGACGCTCTCGTAAGCGTACTTCGATCCGCAAGCCGTGAGCAACATAGCTGCTACGACTGTCATCAGTGTTAAAATTCTCTTCATATCGTTTGAAATTTGTTAGTTCTTTTACTCTGCGAGCCGCGATTCTGCCAATTCTACGAGAAGATACGCACAAACCACTCGGTAATTGCGTTCCACCAGCCGCCAAACGTATCGCCCCAGCCCATAAAGACTCCGCCCATATCACCGATGATATAGATCAACATTGCTACCGATGCAATCAATTTGATACCCGTACCAACGATAAACGAAAGAAAGGCTCCAAAACCCACCTTAACAGCCTTTGCCGAATCGTCGCGATTGACCGACATTTCGCCCAAAACTGCGCCTACGAAGGGGCCAAGGATCAATCCCATAGGGCCGAGAAACAGGCCCACGACCATTCCGATTGTTGCACCTCTTGCGCCATGCTTCGAGCCTCCGAAACGGCGCGAAAGCCACGCGGGAAGCAGATAGTCGGCAATCGACACCAAAATCGTTACGATCAAGAAGGTGATCATAATGGGTTTGGTCAGTGTCGAATATTCGGTGCAGGTCATCAATATCATACCCACATAGCAGATCGGCGTACCGGGCAGCACCGGGAGAATACAGCCTGCAACTCCGATGAGCGCCAGCAGCAACGCAATAATCGCCAAAAAAGTATCCATAGAAAACTTCTCTACTTAATAAATAATAACGCACAAAGGGGCGAAAAGTTATATCGCCACATGCTAAATTTTACATTTTAATTACGCTTTAATTATACAAAGGTATGAAAAAATGTTCGGAAACCCACACCACGCCACCAACTAATTTTGCCGACCGTGCTTTTCGATTTGGACTTTATGATTGTCATTTCGGTTTTTATACCTATATTTGCATCAAATTATCACAATCAAAAGAAACATTAATCCGAACTACGATGAAAAAAGTTTTAACACTTATTATGTTGACTTCGATCTTCGCATCCTGCACGCAGGAGCAGACCGAAAGCGATTTCCGTTGGGTTGTCGATCGCTTCGACGACGTGAAGGTTATCCGCTATCAGGTTCCCGAATTTGATGCTCTGCCTTTGGAGCAGAAGTTGATGGTCTATTATCTTGGCGAGGCTGCAAAGTGCGGTCGCGACATTATGTTCGACCAGAACTTCAAGTACAACCTGGCTATCCGCCGTACCCTCGAAGGTATCTACACCAACTACAAGGGCGACACCAACGACGAGGAGTGGCAGAAGGTTGTTAAGTATCTGAAAAAGGTGTGGTTCGCTAACGGCATCCACCACCATTACAGCATGGATAAATTCCAGCCCGAGTTCTCGCAGGAGTATTTCGAGCAGCTTGTTGCAGCTACACCCGATGAGGCTCTGCCGCTCGATTTCGGTACCCGCGAGGAGTTGATGGCAGCTATCGTTCCCGCAATGTTCGACGCTTCGCTCTATGCTCGCCGTCTGGACCAGAGCGAGGGCGTTGATATGATCACCTCGTCGGCTAACAACTACTACGCAGGCGTAACCCAGAAGGAGGTTGAGAAGTTCTATGCCGATATGATCGACCACAACGATCCCCAGCCCATTTCGTATGGTCTGAACTCGCAGCTGACCAAAAACGAGAACGGCAAGGTCGTTGAGCGCGTATGGAAGCAGGGCGGCATGTATGGTGAGGCTATCGACAAGATCCTCTTCTGGTTGGAGAAGGCTTCGGAGGTTGCATCGCCCGTACAGAAACCCATCATCGACGCTCTGTGTGAGTACTACCGCAGCGGCAACTTGCGCGACTTCGACAAATATAACGTATTGTGGGTACAGGACATCGAGTCAAATATCGACTTCGTGAATGGCTTTATCGAGGACTATGGCGATCCTATGGGTCGCAAGGCATCGTGGGAGGCTAACGTAAGCCTGCGTAGCGACGAGGCAACCAAGCGTACCGAGCTGATCAGCGCAAATGCACAGTGGTTCGAGGACAACTCGCCCATCAACCCCGCATACCGCAAGCCCGAGGTGAAGGGTGTTTCGGCAAAGGTTATCAACGTAGCTATGCTCGGTGGCGACTGCTACCCCGCTACCCCGATCGGTATCAACCTGCCTAATGCAGATTGGATCCGTCGCGACTACGGTTCGAAGTCGGTAACCATCGACAACATCACCTACGCATACAAGCAGGCTGCAAAGGGCAACGGTTTCAACGAGGAGTTCATTCTTCGTGAGGAGGATCGCGCTCGTATCGAGGAGTTTGGCGCATTGGGTGACAACCTCCACACCGACCTGCACGAGTGCCTCGGCCACGGTTCGGGCCAGCTGGCTCCCGGCACAAAGGGTGGCGAGTTGAAGAACTACGGTTCGACCCTCGAAGAGACTCGCGCCGACCTCTTTGGTCTGTACTACCTGGGCGACGAGAAGCTCGTTGAGCTGGGTCTGATCCCCTCGCTCGATGTTGCAAAGGCACAGTATGCAAGCTACATCGTCAATGGTATGATGACCCAGTACTCGCGTATCGAGTTGGGCAAAGATGTTGAGGAGGCTCACATGCGTAACCGCAAGATAATTGCCGAGTGGAGCTACGAGAAGGGCAAGGCTGACAACGTGATCGAGTGGGTTACCGAGAACGGCAAGCGTTATCTGGTTGTAAATGACTTCGATAAGCTGCGCGAGTTGTTCGGTCAGATGCTCTACGAGGTGCAGCGCATCAAGTCGGAGGGCGACTTCGAGGCCGGCAAGGCTTTGGTTGAGAACTACGGCGTTAAGATCGATCCCGAACTGCACAAGGAGGTTTTGGATCGTTACAATGCTCTGAACATCGAGCCGTTTGGTGGTTTCATCAACCCCGAGTTGGTGCCCGTAATGGAGGGCGACAAGATCGTCGATGTTAAGGTTGAGTACGTTGATAGCTACACTGATCAGATGCTCAACTACTCGAAGAACTACTCGTTCCTGCCTACTCGCAACTAATCCGAGATAGTTTTTATCAATACAACAAGCCGCGCCCCGAATCGTCGGAGCGCGGCTTAATTTTGAATTCTGAATCTTGAATTTAGAACAGTTTCGCGGGATACTCGCCGGCCTCAACCAGCGCGTTGAGTTTTGCGATTACGCCCTCACGATCCTCGGCATAGGTTACGCCGAACCACGACGAGGTGGTATCGAGCACCTTCACGCGAGCCTTGCCCGTAGTAATCAGATGATTAACCATGTGAGGAATATAGAACTCGGCTTTCGGATTCGAGATGTTATTGCGCAGGTACTCCACAAAATACTCTTCCGAATAGCGGAAATAGTCGGGCGTAAAGCCCCACATATTCATCGATACGGGAGTGCGCTCGTCGGTCGATACCTTGAAACCATTGTCGCCCGTAAATGACACCTTGCCATCAACACGGCTGATATCGGTACGCTCGACGATACCCGTCAGGTAGTTATACTCGTTGGTCGAGCAGACACCGCGCGAAACGGTACCCGACTCCGAGAGGGTGTTACCCACACGGAAACCGACCATACAATATCTACCCTCGCCCTCGGTGCGCTTCAACTCACGACCGATTACGGCAAAACTGTCGCGACCATAGAAATCATCGGCATTAATCACCAGGAAGGGCTCATTGATCACCTCCTTACCCATCATTACAGCGTGATTCGTACCCCAGGGCTTGACACGGCCTTCGGGAGCCTTAAAGCCCTCGGGCAGTGCATCGATCGATTGGAAAACCAACTCGACGGGAATATGATTTTCATACTTGGGTAAAATCAGACGGCGGAAATCCTCCTCGAAATCGCGGCGAATTACAAATACCACTTTACCAAAACCAGCACGGATAGCGTCATAAATCGAATAGTCCATAATGGTCTCACCGCTGGGACCCACTGCGTCCAGCTGTTTCAGACCTCCGTAGCGCGAGCCCATACCCGCGGCCATAACCAAAAGTGTCGGCTTCATTCTATTTTTCTTAAATATTCTTCTATTGTTCTCCTCTATAAACCCACATATTGGGGACCGCAAAGGTACGCTTTCTTTCGGAATTTCCGCAACTTAGCTTGAAAAATTATCGTTTCCGAACAGACAAACGCCCTCTGGCACGATTTTAACCCCACTTTTTGCAGCAAGAATTGATAACAGAGCAAATTACGCGTAATTTCGCATAGTCGATATACAGTTTTACACCAAAAAACGCTATCTTTGCGGTTTCATTTTCGCACTAAACACACAACGAACTTCGTTTATAGGGTGGCGAAAAGCCCAATACAATAAATACAAAAGTTAAGTAATGAGAGATTTTATTACGCAAGCAAGCGACTTGATATGTGGTTATCCACTCTTTATCGTACTGATCGGAGGTGGTCTATTCCTCTTCTTCTACTCACGAATGGTTCCGTTCCGCTATTTCGGACGTTCGATCGAGGCCCTGCGCGTCAAAGAGGAGGGCAATAGCGACGGACAGATCTCATCGTGGCAGGCCTTGTGTAGCGCAATTGCTGCAACAATCGGCATGGGCAACATTGCAGGTGTAGCCATCGCATTGAGTATCGGAGGTCCGGGCGCGATCTTCTGGATGTGGGTCAGCACGGTGGTCGGTATGGCGACGAAGTTCTTCGAGGGTACGCTGGCATCAATGTATCGCGGCCGCGACTCGGAGGGGAATCTGCAAGGTGGTCCGATGTATATGATCACCGAAGGTCTGGGCAAAAAATGGCGACCGATGGCCATCTTCTTCTCGGTATTCGGTTGCATCGGCACACTCTGCCTTATGCAACCCAATCAGTTGGTCGAGGCGATCGACACCGTATTCCTCATTCCGAACGGAATCGACCCCACGTTCTCGACGCATCTGATTATGGGTGTGATAATTACGATTATCACCGCGATTGTTGTGCTGGGCGGTATCGAGCGCATTGCAGCAATGGCGTCGAAGCTTGTTCCGCTGATGATTGTAATGTATTTCCTGCTGGTGGGCTACATTCTGATTCTCAACTATGCAGCTATTCCGAGCGTCTTTGCGTCAATCTTCGAAGGGGCATTTTCGATAAAGGCGGGCATTGGCGGCATCATCGGCATCGCCCTTCTCGGCGCACGCCGCGCGGCATTGATCAATGAGGCAGGTACGGGTACCGCTTCGATGATGCACGGCTCGTCGCGCAACAGCGAGCCTGTACGCGAGGGTTTTGTGGCGATGATCGCTCCGCTGACCGATTCGGGTCTGGTCTGCACACTCACATCGTTGGCAATTCTCTCGACAGGATACACCGCCGGAGAGGGCATGAAGGGTCTGCAAATTGCAATTGATGCCTTCGGAAAGGCAATTCCCGGGGTCGGAGAGTATCTTTTATTGGCAATTTTGTTTATATTTGCATTTTCAACGATGTTCTCATATTCGTACTACGGCATGAAATGTACCTCGTTCCTCTTTGGTGCGAAGTATGGCAAGTACTACAACTACTTCTACCTTGCGCTGCTCATTGTCGCCTCGGTGATGTCGTTGCCGACCGTAGTGGGAATTATCGATATGGCCTACGCATTTATGGCATTCCCGACGATGTACACGTTATTGCGTCTGGCTCCAAAGGCAAAGGCCGCTTTGGCGAAATATATCGCCGAGAACCCGAAACGAAAGTAAAAAAGAACTAAAAAAATAGACCTAAACTTATGAAAAAGATTGGTTGCATTACAGGCCTGCTCATCATTCTCGGCTTGGCAATTTTCGGTTACGTACGCTTCTACTACCCCTTCGGCGAGGGCGTTAAGAGTGGCGAGTTGAACTATGTGGTACATAAGGGCGTGCTCTTCAAGACCTATGAGGGCAAGCTGATTCAGTCGGGTATCCGCGCGAAATCGGCTGGTGCAATCCAGTCATACGAATTCGAGTTCTCGGTTGAGAATGAGGAGGTTGCTCGCAAATTGATGCTCAATAGCGGCAACACGGTTCAGCTGCACTATACGGAGTATTTCGGCGCACTGCCTTGGCGTGGTTTTACGAAATACATCGTCGATAGCATCGTTACAGTACAGCCCGTAGTGGCGGAATAACCACACCGCCGACACTGCAAAAAATTGCCTCAAAATGCAAAAAAATGCGTTTTAGAGGGCAGAATATTTGGCAGTTAGCGATTTAGTTCGTACTTTTGCGCGCTGAAAAGTGTGAAAATCACATTTTTCGAGCATAAATAACAACTAATTAATAACTTAAATTTTTTCAGACAATGCCTGTAAAAATCAGATTGGCTCGACATGGTAAGAAGGGTTATGCTTTCTATCATATCGTAGTTGCAGATAGCAGAGCGCCACGTGATGGTAAATTTATCGAGAAGATTGGTACCTACAATCCTAACACGAATCCTGCTACAATCGACTTGAGCTTCGAGAAGGCTCTTGATTGGTTACAAAAAGGCGCACAACCCACTGACACCTGCCGTGCAATTTTGTCGTACAAGGGTGTGTTATATAAGAAGCACCTGCTTGGTGGCGTAGCAAAGGGCGCTTTCTCGGAGAGCGACGCTGAGGCTAAGTTCAACAAGTGGATCGGCGAGAAGAACGCCAAGATCGAGGCTAAGACCAACAAGATCTCGGGCGACGCTGCTGCTGCTGACAAGGCTCGCAAGGCTGCCGAGACCAAGGTTAAGGAGGCACGTGCCGCTGCAATCGCAGAGAAGAAGGCCGCTGCCGCTGCTGAGGCTGCTGCCGCTGCTGCCGAGGAGAGCGCAGAAGAGGCTGCCGAGAGCGCAGAGTAAGCTCAATGGGCAATCTGTTGCCGGTTGGAAAGGTGAATAAGCTCTTCGGTCGTAAGGGCGAGTTGGCAATTACGCTTTACAACACTTTTCCCGACAACTTCTCACAAGAGGAACCGTTATTGGTGGAGATCGATTCACTGACGGTTCCTCTTTTTTTCGGTAGCTTCGAACGACGCGGCGTAAGCGGTGCGATCGTATCGTTCGACGATCTGGATACTCCGGAGCGAGCTGCCGAATTGATCGGTAAAGAGCTCTCGATTGAAATCGAGGCCGACGAAGCAGATGACGACGAGTTCTATATGGAGGACTTGATTGGTTTCGCAGCCGAGGTGGTCGATGAGCAGGGTGCGCGCGTGGCCGAAGGTCGCGTGTCGGACTACTACGACAGCGAGGCTAATCCGCTGTTCGAACTGGAATTGAACGGACGTGAGGTATTAGTCCCTGCCGTTGAGGACTTTATCGTTCATATCGACTTCGAGGGTGAGCGAATGATATTCCTGTTGCCCGAGGGGTTGATGGAGTTATAAGATTTAGGAACTTTGCTACTTAAAAAAAACGATGGCTAAACGTGTTGTTATAGGACTTTCGGGAGGTGTCGATTCGTCGGTTGCGGCCTATCTGCTCAAAGAGCAGGGC
>JAFPAT010000044.1 GCA_017425655.1 Rikenellaceae bacterium
GCCGATACAATAATTGTGAGGAGTGAATTGTGAATTATGAATTAAAATTTCTACCTTTGTGCTATATTAGGTTAAGAATCAAACTATGTACAAACAGATTATTCGTCCGTTGCTATTCTGCCTCTCGGCCGAAAATGCTCATAAACTGATTATTGGCGCACTGCGTTTGGTAGGATGTATTCCCGGTACAAATTGGTTAATGGAGAAGATTTGCTCCATAAAGCACCCCGCTCTCGAACGCGAAGTATTTGGCGTGAAATTCAAAAATCCGATCGGCATCGCCGCAGGTCTCGATAAAAACGCAGAGGTATATAACGAGTTCTCGGCTCTCGGCTATGGCTTCGTCGAGGTCGGCACCATAACCCCCAAAGGTCAGCCCGGAAATCCCCGCCCGCGTCTGTTCCGTCTGCCCAAGGACAAGGCTATTATCAACCGTATGGGCTTCAATAATCACGGTATGCAGAACGCTATCGAGAACCTACACAAACGTCGCAAGGGCGTGGTCGTGGGTGCAAATATCGGCAAAAACTCGCTGACTCCGATCGAGGAGGCTCCGTCGGATTACCTCAAACTGTTCCGAAATCTGTATCAATATGTCGATTATTTCGTGGTGAATGTGAGCTGCCCCAATGTGGCAAAAGTTACATCGCTGCAAAATAAGCAGAGCGTAACCGAGATTCTCGAACCGCTGTTCGAGTTCCGTCGCGGCCAGAGTCAGTATCGCCCCATCCTGCTTAAAATTTCGCCCGATCTTGACGATGCATCGGTGGATGACATGACCGACGTGATGATCGAAACACCGCTCGACGGTATCGTTGCCACAAATACAACCACCTCACGCGCAGGCCTTACGACCAGCGCAAAGAGCATCGAGGCGATCGGCAACGGAGGTTTGAGTGGTGCGCCGCTGACCAAACGCGCCGTCGAGGTGGTTCGTCGCGTGCATACCCGCTGTCAGGGTCGCTACCCGATTATCGGTGTGGGTGGCGTGATGACGGTCGAGGATGCGAAGGCAATGCTCGATGCAGGAGCGAGTCTGGTACAGGTCTATTCGGGTATGATCTACAATGGCCCCGCTTTTGTGCGACAGATATGTAAGCAGTTGATCGCAGACCACGAGGCCGCCAAAGCGACCGCTACGACCGAGCAAAAAGCTGAATAACAATCCATTATGCAAGCACAAATCATCACTATCGGCGATGAGATTCTGATCGGACAGATCGTGGATACCAACGCCGCTTACATCTCGCGTGCCCTTAACTCGGCAGGCGTTGTTGTTACTGAACGTCTTTCGATTGGCGACGATCGTCAGCGTATCGTCGAGGCTCTCGACACATCACTCGCGCAGTGCGATCTGGTCATTATGACGGGTGGTCTCGGTCCTACGAAAGACGATATCACCAAGCGCACGTTGGCCGACTATTTCGGAATGGCATTGGTACGCAATGAGGCTGTATATGAGCACGTTCGCAAAATGCTGACGGCGCGCGGAATCGAGTTCAACGAGTTGAATCAGAGTCAGGCCGACGTGCCCGATCGCTGCACCGTATTGCACAATGCGCACGGCACTGCTCCCGCAATGTGGTTCGAGCGCGAAGGCAAAGTTGTAGTTTCGTTGCCAGGTGTGCCTTTCGAGATGGAGCACCTGATGCAAGAGGAGGTGTTACCTCGTCTGCGTGCGCAATTTGCACTGAAGCAGGTCGTTCATCGCACGATGATCACAACAGGTTTAGCCGAGTCAATGCTCGCAAAGCGTATAGAGGAGTGGGAGGATGCCCTGCCCGAATATATCAAATTGGCATATCTGCCCTCGCCCTCGCAGGTACGTCTGCGTCTGTCAGCATACGAGGTCGATGGCGGCGAAGTGAGCGAGGAGATCGACCGTCTCTTTGCCGAATTACAGGAGCTGATTCCGCAATATGTGGTTGGCTACGAACACGAATCAATCTTCACATACGTTCATAATCTGCTTATAAATAAAGGATTATCTCTCGCAACAGCCGAAAGTTGCACGGGCGGCACGATTGCCTCGCGCTTTACGGCACAGGCAGGCGCATCAAGCTATTTCTTGTGTGGTGTGGTGTCGTACAGCAACGAGGCAAAGGCGCAGGTACTGGGTGTCAATATGGCCGATATCGAGCGTTATGGCGCAGTGAGCCAGACGGTAGCCGAGCAAATGGCCGAGGGGGCGCGCCGCATCAGCGGTGCCGATTATGCCGTTGCGACGACGGGCATTGCAGGTCCGACGGGTGGCTCGGAGGAGAAACCCGTTGGTACAGTATGGTTTGCCGTAGCTACTCCTAACGGAGTACGTTCGGAGTGTCGCGTGCTCGGAACGGTGCGCCAGCAGGTAATAGAACGAGCCTCGGGCGTGGCGGCAACGCTGCTCCGAGATGCAATTATCGAGCAAAAAGGCGAATAAATTGACTTTCGTGCCTGATATTGTTGAAAAAGTGGTTGCGAAATGTTTGTAGAAAAGTAAAAAGTTCGTATATTTGCACGCCCAAAATATATGGGTACAAATTAAACAAATAATTAAACGATGAAAGTCTGCGAAATTACTGGTAAGGTTGCGATGGTGGGTAACAATGTTTCTCACTCGAACCGCAAGACCAAGCGCAAGTTCAGCCCCAATCTGAAAACCAAGCGTTTCTGGTCGGAAGAAGAGAACCGCTGGATTACCCTCAAGGTATCGACAGCTGGTATGAAAACTATCAACAAAAAGGGTCTTGCAAATGCCCTGAAAGAGGCAGTTGCAGCTCGTAAGGTTTACTAATTAAAACGAGGTAACAACAAATGGCAAAGAAAGGTAACAGAGTTCAGGTGATCCTCGAGTGCACTGAGCAGAAGGCAAGTGGCGTTCCGGGTATGTCGCGCTACATCACCACCAAGAACAAGAAGAACACTCCCGATCGTCTGGAGCGTAAGAAGTACAACCCCTACCTGAAGAAGGTAACCGTTCACCGCGAAATTAAATAGTAAGCATTATGGCAAAGAAAGTAGTTGCAACCCTGAAAACCGGTACTGGTAAGAACTTTACCAAGTGCATCAAGATGGTTAAGTCGGAGAAGACCGGCGCATATATGTTCAAAGAGGGCATTATCGCTAACGATCAGGTTAAGGATTTCTTCGAGAAGAAATAATCTTGCACCACTGACCATTCAAAATTGGAGTTGTAAGGCCTCGGCCTTCAACACAAAAACGCAGACCTCATCGGCCTGCGTTTTTGTGTTATAAGCAGGTAGAGGAAAGACTACTTATCAAATGCGAGCATCCACTTATCTTCAACCTTTACCAGCTTAATATCTTCGTTCTTCTCCGAGCCATCGCCATAAACAACTTTGAGCTGAACATTAGCAGTGTTGCCATCCTCGCTGATGGTCTCACCCACAGCCTCGATGCTCGTTACACCACCCTTCTTCTCGATCTGGGGCGCTGCCTTCTCCTTATACAGAGAGGTGATCATAGCCTTACCCTCGGCAATCTCTTCGGGATCGGTAGTGTCGAAATGAACAGCATTAGCAAATGCCTCGTAGTCGCCATTGACTACACACTGATAGTACTCAACCGCTGCATCGCTCGGTGTAGCAGGCGCACCTGCGCAAGATACCATAAACATCGCTACGGCAACTGCAAAAAGGGTAAATAACTTCTTCATAATCATTTAGGTTTTAGAATGAATAAATAGGGTTTAGTTTGCTGCTTTTGGTCAAATCCGACGGCATAATGTAATCGCCCGTCATACTCGGAAAATTTACGTGAGTGCGTCGCCCCTCGCTGATCGACACTCCACCCTGTCCGAAAACATATTCGATCAACTCGGTGCAGTAAAGTTCGGTTGTATCGTCGAGGTTGTAGTCGTGGTCGAATGGTCGTTGTTCGGCACTCAAGCGTAGCGCGTTGCTGATCGCCACCTCGATCTGCTCGGGCGCAAGGCTGACACGATATACTGCGCCATTACCGGCCCGCATTTGGTCGAAAAACGACTCGATAGGCTCGCACTTCACTCTGTCGATGTCGCCCTCAAAATCGCGTTCAGCGGGCACGGCGTGGACAACGTGCCACGAGTCATCGATTTTTACGGCAATGCCGACGTGCGAGAATTGTCCGTCGCTATCGGTTGCCGTAACAACGTGCCCCAACACTCCCATACCTCGGCGAAACAACAGATCGCCTTCGCGTAGCTCTTGTTGCAATAGGTCAAAATCAACCACCGAGCCACGTTTAGCGTCGCTACATCCCACCAAAGCGATGAAAAATAGCGGACATAGTGCAATGATCCTTAATGCTTTCATACGCAAATATAACAATCTAAAAGATTAAAAGCAAGAGTTTTGCGATTTATTTTTCCATTGGACATAATGAGGATCATAATTCCGCCTATTAACTTTGAATTTTGAATCAAAAAAGAACAGCCGCAACCCTTTCGGATCGCGGCTGTTCTTTTGCGCTATTTAAGGCAGCGGATTACTTGCGCTTAACCTCAACCTGCTCGTAGCCCTCGACGATATCGCCCACGCGAATATCGTTGAAGCTCTCGATATTAAGACCACACTCCATACCGTTGGTAACCTCCTTAACGTCGTCCTTGTAACGCTTCAACGAGCCAAGACGACCCGTATAGATTACAATACCGTCGCGGATTACGCGGATCGATGTGTTACGGGTGATCTTACCCTCACGAACGATACAGCCGGCAATGGTACCAACCTTTGAAATCTTGAAGGTCTCGAGTACCTCAACCGAGCATACGATCTCCTCCTTCATAACGGGTTCAAGCATACCCTCGATTGCATCCTTGATATCGTTGATTGCATCGTAGATGATCGAATACATACGGATCTCGATCTCCTCCGACTCGGCCAGACGACGTGCGCCTGCCGAAGGACGAACCTGGAAACCGACGATAATTGCATTCGATGCAGCTGCCAACAGAACGTCAGACTCCGAGATCTGACCTACCGCCGAGTGGATAACATTCACCTGAACCTCCTCCTTCGAGAGCTTGATCAGCGAACCTGTCATTGCCTCTACCGAGCCATCCACATCGCCCTTAACGATGATATTCAGCTCCTTGAACGAGCCGATTGCGATACGGCGACCAATCTCATCCAGCGTTACATGCTTCTGGGTCATAATACCCTGCATACGCTGCAACTGCTCACGCTTATTAGCGATTTCGCGTGCCGAGCGATCATCCTCCATAACATTGAAGGTATCGCCTGCCTGCGGCGCGCCATTCAGACCCAGCACCTGTACAGGAGTCGAGGGGGGAGCCTCATTGACCTTCTGACCGCGCTCGTTGAACATCGCCTTAACGCGACCCGAATGGATACCCGACAGCATCACATCGCCGACGCGCAAAGTACCATTCTGAACGAGCAATGTAGCCACATAACCACGACCCTTATCAAGCGTCGATTCGATTACGGTACCCGTTGCACGACGATCGGGATTAGCCTTCAACTCCAACAACTCGGCCTCCAACAATACCTTTTCGAGCAACTTGTCGAGGTTCATACCCTTCTTGGCCGAAACCTCCTGGCACTGATACTTACCACCCCAATCCTCAACCAGGTA
>JAFPAT010000003.1 GCA_017425655.1 Rikenellaceae bacterium
ACCTCGGTCAGTTCTTTGCAATCTCGGAATACATTATGACCAATCGCCGTCAAACTTTGAGGAAGAACAATCTTGGTCATCGAAGCCTCCGAGAAGGCAATGGTACCGATTGTGGTCGGACCTTCCGGCACCGTATAAGACTCCAATCCTGCCATTGCCGATGATACAATAGTATTATTGCATATAATCAAGCGACCGTCTGCCGAAGCAAATTTACCCTTGAATGAAGCAAGGCTATCGCAATAAGCCCAAGGATTGGTGTGAATCGTCTTGACGCTTTCGGGAATGGTAACCGAACGCACCTTGCTTTTCAAAAATGCATAATAGCCGATATACTCCACATTACTGCCAATCTCGACATTCTCCAACTCCTCGCAATAATAGAAGGCGCAATCGCCAATAGTATAACAACTTTCGGGAATTTTTACACTCTTAAAACCACAATTGCGGAAGGCATAGTAACCAATAGTCGCAAGATTACTGCCCCAATTAACCTTCTTCAAATCGGTACAATTAGCAAAAGCACACTCGCCAATCGCTGTTATATTATCCGAGAAAGTAACCTCCTTTAATGCATAGCTGGCATAGAACGAAGAGTCGGGAATCTCTTGCAGTTTTGTGAAATATTGTAACTCGTTAAACGAGGTAATATTGATATTTCGCATAAATGTATTGCTAATATCTTCAACTGCCTCGGCCTCCGAATATGAGAGATAGCCATCACCATTGCTATCCCACTTTTTCTCACAAATCATCTCGACATAATTATCAGCAAAACGAATCTCATCTGCCGCATACTGGCGCAGATTTAAGAGAAGACCGTTAGCCAACTGATAGGTTGTTCGCTTATCACCCTGCTCGACACTTCTGAAAAAGCGAATATTCTCAACTCCCGTAACATAGCCAAGTTTCTTATACGGACCATTATTACCTGACACATAGAGTGTATCTTTTTCGATCTTGGTCTTCAACTTGGTCGTTGATGCGTCGAATTTCTTGCCGTTATCAGACAAAACATTAAAATTATAGCACCAATAATATGCATCATCCTGCTTGATAATATGGATGATAGGACTCTTATTGGCCGTGCTCGTATAGATTTTGAAATTTCGTTTATTCGACAACGACACAGCGTAACCTACGGCAGCCTTATTCTCCTCAATTGGAGTAACACTCACAGCATAAGCGGCATCAGCCTGCGCTTCAAGGATAGCCTGCAATGCATCGAGATTCGAGTTAAGCACTTCGCAAAACTCATTCTGATCGAACGATTCAAAATTGTTTGGCGTATGTATCTGATCGGGAGGTGTCCAACAACCAACAACAAACAGCATTGTCGAGATCGAAAAGTAGGTGAGTAATCGCGCAAAAAATTTCATAGTGATATTGATTTATATTTTGTGCAATATTAACAAATATTTCCAACAAAGCCAAAGAGCAACAAGCAAATAACATAATAGTTTGCATTTTCAAAATAAAATTGATACTTTTGCACTCGCAACATTGCACAATCAGGGTTGCTCGGATGGTGGAATAGGTAGACACGCCGGACTTAAAATCCTGTGGCCAGCAACGGCCGTGCGGGTTCGATTCCCGCTCCGAGTACCATAAACAAAAAGTTCGCTCTTCGATTGAAGAGCGAACTTTTTTGTTTATACATTGATTATTTGACCTACTTGCGATTTGCCGCAACCCATTGAGTCAGTTCGACAAAATCGGCCACCGACAATTGCTCGGCACGCTGTGTAAAAAATCGATGCTCGGCACCACCAAAATCACCAAATACAGATTTCAATGAATTGCGCAACATCTTACGACGCTGCCCAAACGATGCTTTAACAACCTTAACAAACAATTGTTCGTCGCAATCAAGTTTCGTAGTTGCGTTACGCACCAGACGAATAACCGCACTTTTAACCTTCGGAGGTGGATTAAACACCTGCTCGCCAACCGTAAATAGATACTCGATATCATACCACGCCTGCAACAGAACGCTCAAAATGCCATACTCCTTTGAGCCTGGGGGCTCGGCCAGACGCACTGCGACCTCTCGTTGAATCATGCCGACACACTCGGGTATCAGATCGCGATTTTCGATCACCTTAAAGAATATTTGCGACGAAATATTATATGGGAAATTGCCAATCACACGCACGCCATCGGGAAACATCGCGTTGAGATCCATTTGTAGGAAATCACCTTCGATCAAACGTGGCGAGAAAGCAGGGTAGTGCTCATTAAGATAGACAACGCTCTCGCCATCGATCTCTGCACCATAGGTTACAACATCATCACGCTGCAACAAAAACTGCGTCAGCACACCCATACCGCAACCTACCTCCAATACGGTCGCAGGCGCTTCGGGCGTACCGCCTGACATCGAATAACAAATTTTACGAGCTATATTAAGATCGGTCAGAAAGTGCTGTCCGAGTGATTTCTTGGCACGTACTTCGGTCATACTATATTATATTAATACTCGATTAATGACCCTGCTCGCACATAAACTTAATACGAACAAGTCGAATCTCCTCCTCGGTATAGTCCGAACCCAACTCTTCGAGTGCTTCATCCAACGAATCGCTTTCAGCATCCTCCTTGAAATAGAGGTAGATATCCTCGGCCTTATCGTAGTCAATATTGCTATCGATATAATATTTGATATCAAGACGAGTACCCGAATTAACAATACCTTCAATCTCGGTCAGCAATTCATCGAAATCCAAATCTTTGGCACGAGCAATATCCTCAAAATCCATCTTACGGTCAATCGACTGAATAATGAAAATCTTATTACCACTCTTATTGCCGACGCTCTTAACAACCATATCCTGCGGACGGATAATCTCCTTCTCCTCGACATACTGCTTAATCAGTTTGACGAACTCCGAGCCGAACTTGCGAGCCTTACCTACGCCGACACCTGTGATATTCTGCATCTCCTCGATTGTGATGGGATACTGAATCGACATATCTTCGAGCGAAGGATCCTGAAAGATCACAAACGGGGGTAGGCTATGCTTCTTTGCCACCTTCTTGCGCAGATCCTTCAACATCGCAAATAACTCCTCATCGGCCACGCCACCGCGTCCCTGCGGAGCTGCCGCCTCGATATCCTTCTCTTCGGCATCGTAATCGTGATCGAGCGTGATCATAATCGGGAAGGGAAGATTGATATACGAGCGACCCTTATCGTTAATCGATTGCAGACCATAGTTCTCGATATTCTTATCGATTAAGCCTAAAATATGCGCCTGACGAATTACAGCACCCCAGAACTTCGAGTCGTAATCGGCACCTGCACCAAACCACTCGCAGGTATTGTGGCCATAGCTTTTATTCAGAGCCGTAACCTTACCAACAAGCACATTGATCAAATAGTCCGACTTAAACTTATCGCCAATAAATGCCAATGTTTTGAGCATCAGCTGTGTAGCCGACTTGGCATCCTTCTGCGGGCGAGGATGCAGACAGTTGTCGCAATTGCCGCAATTATCCTCGGTATATTCCTCTCCGAAATAGTGCAGTAGGGTCTTACGACGACAAATCGAACTCTCGGTATATGAAACAGTCTCTTGCAACAGCAACTTACCAATCTCCTGCTCGGCCACAGGCTTACCCTGCATAAACTTTTCGAGTTTTTGAATGTCCTTATAACTATAAAAGGCAATACAGCGACCCTCGCCGCCATCTCGACCAGCACGACCTGTCTCCTGATAGTAGCCTTCAAGGCTCTTCGGAATATCGTAATGGATCACATAGCGCACATCAGGTTTATCGATACCCATACCAAAAGCGATTGTTGCCACAATGACATCAACCTCTTCGTGCAGGAAAGCGTCTTGATTATTGGCTCGCGTAGCGGCATCCATACCAGCGTGATAAGGGAGAGCCTTAATACCATTTGCCACTAACAACTCGGCCAATTCCTCGACCTTCTTGCGGCTCAAACAGTAGATAATGCCCGACTTACCATCATTCTGCTTAATGAATTTAATAATCTCCTTCGATGCATCTCGCTTGGGGCGGATCTCATAGTAAAGATTCGCGCGATTGAACGACGACTTAAATACCGTCGCATCCTGCATACCGAGATTCTTCTGAATATCCATCTGCACCTTCGGTGTTGCAGTAGCCGTCAAAGCAATCAACGGAGCCTGACCGATATCGTTGATGATAGGGCGGATACGACGATACTCGGGACGGAAATCGTGGCCCCATTCCGAAATACAATGCGCCTCATCAATTGCGTAGAACGAAATTTTGATCTTACGCAGAAACTCAACATTATCCTCTTTGGTAAGTGATTCGGGAGCAAAATATAGCAACTTGGTCTTTCCAGCAAGCACATCGGCACGCACTTGATTGACCGCCGTCTTATTCAGTGATGAATTAAGGAAGTGGGCCACACCCGTTTCGGCTGCGAATGTTCGCATCGAATCAACCTGATTTTTCATCAATGCAATCAGTGGCGAGATAATAATCGCCACACCATCCATAATCATAGCCGGAAGCTGGTAGCAAAGCGATTTGCCACCACCAGTCGGCATCAGCACAAAGGTATCCTTACCTTCGAGCACATTCTTAATAACAGATTCCTGATAGCCCTTGAACGAGTTAAAGCCGAAATACTCTTTCAGCTTATCGTGCAACAGGTTATGTAAATCGTCGGCCATAGATACGTTTATTGAAGATCAAATTTGAGATAAAGATAATACTTTTTTCGGAAAAATCCATAACTTTGTGGAAAATTTTCACGAATAATGAGACTTTTCACACAAGACCTGGTAAAGAGGTATAAAGCCCGCACTGTTGTAGATCACGTTTCGATCGACGTAAAGCAGGGTGAAATCGTCGGTCTGCTCGGCCCGAATGGTGCCGGCAAAACCACCTCATTCTATATGATTGTAGGACTGATTAAGCCTAATGAGGGTAAAATTTTCCTCGAAGACGATCAAAACAACATTACCGATTTAACAGCAATGCCCGTATATAAACGAGCACAGCTCGGCGTCGGCTATCTGGCACAGGAGGCTTCGGTATTCCGCAAATTGAGCGTAGAGGACAACATTCGCTCCGTGCTCGAAATGACCGATTACTCGAAGGAGTATCAACGCGAGCGTACCGAGAATCTGATCGAGGAGTTCCGCTTACAGAAAGTGCGCAAGAGTCTCGGAATTCAGCTTTCGGGTGGTGAGCGTCGCCGCACAGAGATTGCGCGAGCCGTTGCAATTAATCCTAAATTCATTCTGCTTGACGAGCCGTTTGCAGGTGTCGATCCCATTGCTGTAGAGGATATTCAAAGTATTGTAAGTACGTTGAAAAACAAAAATATCGGCGTAATCATCACCGACCACAACGTGCATGAAACCCTCTCGATCACCGACCGCACCTATCTACTTTTCGAGGGTAAAATTCTGAAAGCCGGCTCCGCCGAGGACCTTGCTAATGACGAACAGGTGAGAAAAGTGTATTTGGGTAAAGATTTCAAATTGAGATAAATGAAACAAATCATATCACCTTCCGCTTTAAGTGGTCGAGTAACGCCTCCTTGTTCGAAAAGTTACGCACAACGAGCACTTGCCGTTGCACTGCTTGCCAATGGAGAATCAATCATTGGCAACGTCGAAATGTGCAACGACACCCGCTCGGCCCTGCGTTGCATCGAAGCTCTCGGTGCAAAAGTTGAAACGGTAGGCGATTCGACACTCAAAGTTCGCGGAGGATTCAATCCCAACACCGACAATCTCCACATCGGCGAATCAGGACTCTCGACTCGACTTTTCACACCAATTGCATCGCTTTGCGATCACCCGATTACGATCAACGGCGAGGGCACAATTCTCTATCGACCTATTTCGATGATGATCGAACCATTGCGTCAATTAGGTGTTAGCGTACGCGATGGTGGCGGGTTCTTGCCCATTCAGGTTTGTGGCCCGATGCGTGGTGGAGAGGTCGAAATTGACGGTTCGATAAGCTCTCAATTTTTAACAGGATTGCTTTTGTCGTTGCCTATGGCTCAAGCCGATACAACGATTTATGTAAACAATCTCAACAGCTTGCCTTATGTCGATATGACGATCGAAACGGCACGTCGTTTCGGTGTCGAAATTGCCCATAAAGAGTATCGTGAGTTCTTCATCGAGGGAGGGCAGAAATATCGTAGCACAAACTTTATGATCGAAGGTGATTGGAGCGGAGCTGCGCCCATGCTGGTCGCAGGTGCTGTTGCGGGCGAGGTTACGGTTGAAAATATGAGCCGACTCTCTTTACAAGCCGACACTGCAATCATCAAGGCCCTGATCAGTGCAGGCGCAGAGATCGAATCGACGGATAGTTCGGTTACCGTGCGCCGTCGTAAATTAAGAGCATTCGAGTTCGATGCGACACATTGTCCTGATCTCTTCCCGGCCTTGGTTGCATTAGCTGCAAACTGCGAAGGCGTATCTACGATCTATGGCACTGAACGACTGCTACATAAAGAGAGCAATCGCGCCGTTACGCTTTCGGAAGAGTATGCAAAAGCCGGAATTAAAGTCGATATCAAAGAGGAGAATGTAATGCACGTTTACGGAGGCAAAATTCAAGGTTGCACGATTGATAGCCACGGTGATCATCGTATCGCAATGTCGATGGCGATTGCAGCATTGACAGCCACCGGTCCAATAACTATCGAAGGTGCAGAATGCGTTGCAAAATCATACCCTTCGTTCTTCGAGGATTTGAAGCAGTTAATAGCAAAATAGCGATTGATATTTGGCAGATATTGGACAATCACAACCCCTTTTATTCGCTTTTTTTACTTTGTAAACATAATAAAACGCTCAATTGAGTCGTTTTAAGAACGATTTACTGAAATTATTCTTCGTTTGGAGCGAAATATGCCACCGAACGATTGGTAATTATAAGGTATTTTGGTAACTTTGCCCGAAATTTTGAAAACAATTAGTGCAAGATGACAATATTCAAACACTCTTTTATCACTGTATGTGCAATGCTCGCGGCTGTAGCATTGGTATTTAGCTCGTGCAACAACGAGAATGAGGACGACCAGCTGCGCGTAACACTTCCTGACGCACCGGTTACTGCCTATTTTGATTACGGCCAGACTCATAGTTTCACCGTAAAAATGGAGAAGGAGCGTTCGTATGAAATTGAGCAGGTACCTAACGGATGGACCGCACAGCTTGAGTCGAAGACTAAATTGGTTGTAACAGCACCCAAATCGGGTGGCGAAATGAGTGGCGTGGTTAAGATTTCGGTTCACCGCAAAGAGCGCACCGTATCAGCACAGCTTAAAGTTGAGATTCTGCCCGCTACAACACTTACGGCTAATGCTAATAGTTACATCATCAGCAAGCCCAATACTCGATATAAGATCAAAGCAACGGTAAAGGGTAACTCTTCGCAAAAGATTGACGGCACACCTGCTTCGGCAGCTCTGGTATGGCAGACAAGCAAGGGTCTGCTCGGTACGGTTATGCTCGATGGCGACCACATCTCGTTTGTAACCACCGCCGATGCTGACGACAACACAAAGATCAACAAAGGTAACGCAGTTATCGCCGTTAAAGATGCCGATGACAACACACTGTGGAGCTGGCACTTGTGGCTGACTGATTACGATCCCGCAATCGATAATGTAACCTATCCCGATGGTAGCGTTATGATGGATCGCAATTTGGGCGCAATGGGCATTGGTAGCGATGATATCTATGAGGCATACGGTCTGTTCTACCAGTGGGGACGCAAAGATCCTCTGATTATGAGCCAAAATGCTACCTCGACATCGAACGCTTCAACCTACAATTCGGTAAATAGCAACGTATCATTTGTTACTATGGAGTGCGACGAAGAGACCGGTACGATCGAATACACCACTAAATATCCCACGCAGATTATCCGAGGCAACGAGAAGAGTGGTTACGATTGGCTTTACAAGAATCACGACGCATCGCTTTGGGGCAACTCCAAGACTATGTACGATCCCTGTCCGACCGGTTGGAAAGTACCTGCAAAGAGCGTTTGGAATGGCTTTGCAAACTTGACCGAAGGTGAGTTTAATTGCGGTTGGTATTTCCACGTTAGCGATGGCTCGACGCTCTATCCTGCAGCAGGTCGCCGTAGTTTCTCGAAGGGCACACTTACCAATGTAAATCACGATGGTACGCTCTGGACAGGTTACTATTGGAGTGCAGATGCAACGACTGACGGCAAGGCTTCGTCGCTCTATTTCAATTTGGACAACGTAGAGCCTTCACAGTCGAACTATCGCGCCGGCGGTTTCCAAGTTCGTTGTGTAAAGGAGTAAGACACTCACGTAAATAGTTAATATCGAACCGACCTCAATGGTCGGTTCTTTTATTTCAAAACAATGGAGAGACTAAAACAATACATAGAAGCCGAAATACTACCTCGATACGCACACTTCGACCGCGCACACTCAACTGATCACGCTCGAATAGTAATAGAGGAAAGCATGGCTTTAGCAGCATTTTACGATGTTGATATTCGCATCGTCTATACCACGGCTGCATATCACGATCTCGGACTCTGCGAAGGACGCGAACACCACCACCTCGTTTCGGGCAAGATTATTCGAGACGATATAAGACTACGCGATTGGTTTACCGAAGAGGAGATCGAAACAATCGCTTGCGCAGCAGAGGACCATCGCGCGTCATCAAAGCACGAACCTCGTTCGATATATGGTTGCATCGTAGCCGAAGCTGATCGCGTAATTGATCCGGAGACCACTCTGCGTCGCACCGTGCAATATGGTTTGGCAAATTACCCACAACTCGACAAAGAGGGGCAATATGCCCGTTTCTGCGCCCATCTGCAAGAGAAGTATGCCGAAGGAGGCTATCTTCGTCTATGGATCCCTCAATCGAAAAATAGTGAGCGTTTAACCGAATTGCGGAGTGTCATTTCCAACGAAACACGATTACGCCAAATTTTTGATCGACTGCTCTCGGAAGAGTTAAATCAATAAAAAATATCGCGCCCACTTTATTACATGGGCGCGATTATTTTCAACTAAAGAAGGGTAGCGGGCTACTTCTTCTCGGCAGGACGAGAGATGCTCTCACGCATCGTGGTATCGGCCTGAATGTTCTTCAACTTATAATAGTCCATAATACCAAGATTGCCCGAACGGAATGCCTCTGCAATAGCCAGCGGCACCTCGGCCTCGGCCTCAATTACGCGAGCACGCGCATCTTGCGCCTTTGCCTTATTCTCTTGTTCGAGAGCGATAGCCATTGCTCGGCGCTCCTCGGCCTTTGCCTGTGCAATATTCTTATCGGCATTTGCCTGATCAATCTGCAACTCTGCACCAATATTCTTACCAACATCTACATCGGCAATATCAATCGAAAGAATCTCAAATGCAGTACCGGCATCAAGACCCTTATTCAACACTGCACGCGAAATCATATCGGGATTCTCAAGCACGATTTTATGTGTATCCGACGAGCCGATACTCGATACAATACCCTCACCAACACGAGCCAGAACGGTCTCCTCGCCGGCACCACCGACCAACTGTTTGATATTTGCACGAACCGTAACACGCGCCTTTGCAATCAGCTGAATACCATCCTTTGCAACAGCCGAAACGGGAGGAGTGTTGATAACCTTCGGATTAACCGACATCTGTACCGCTTCAAACACATCACGACCAGCCAGATCGATTGCCGTAGCCATCTGGAAATCGAGGTTGATATTTGCTTTTTGCGCCGACACAAGAGCGTGAACGACATTAGTGATATTACCACCTGCGAGGTAATGAGCTTCAAGTTCGTTCGAGTTCAGACGCAGGCCAGCCTTTGTTCCTTCAATCATCGACGACACAATAACCGAAGGCGGCACCTTACGCCAACGCATCAGAACCAATTGCAAAAGGTTGATTCTTACACCCGAAACCAACGCCGAGAACCACAAACCCATCGGAATAAAATAGAAAATAAGCAGCAGGAGCACAAAACCTGCAATGCCTATAAGGGCAATCATACCCACACTGTCAAATTCAGCCATAGTTTAGTTATTTTAGGTATATTATTTAACTTTCTTAACGATCACATTAAAGTTTTCGTAGCCTGTAACCTCGACTTGTGAATGTTCATCAATAAGCTCCGAAACGCTCTTTGCCTCAAAGGTTTTGCCATTAATTTCAACCTTGCCCATAGGTGCCAGACGAGTAATTGCGACACCGCGATCACCAATCTTAACATTATTATCCTGTGGCATATCCATACTTGACGAGGTAATCTCCTGACGAAGCGAAAGTTTTTGCCATGTCTTTGATCGCAAAGACAAGATGGTTACCAACAGTCCCACAATCAAAATTACACCGACAATAATCCATCCGATAGTCGTACCCAACCACGCAAAAGCGAAATATGCAGCCGCAATATCACAAGCCAACGCAAGAATACCGCCAATCGAAACTCCTGGCAACAAGACCAATTCGGCCATCAAAAAAATAGCTCCGAGAATAATGAGCAACACAATCCAGAACATAACTCTATTCGTTTTAATTGTTATCCACGTAAAGATAGAAAAATTATCTCAATTTAACAATCACTATTCGCTAATTTACAACGGCAACTTCGCGTAAATTGATCACTACGCCTCGAAGATTTACTCTTCTTCCTCTACGGAACTCTCGACCTCAATCATTACAACCTCAACCGCTGCGCCTTCAACAGCTTCACCTATGGCCGTTGCAAGACCATCAGCCAGATCGCGTTCCGCAAACGACATCACAATAAAGCGGCCATTTATGCGTGTAATATCCTTATCGGCAGCCAACTGATCAAGAACAGCTCGCAATTCGGGAGTCATCTGATCAACGCCTGCTATCTCCACACGAAACATCTGCGTCTTTTCACCAGCAGCCTCTCGAGCATCAACCAAGTTGGTATAAACACCATCAATCCAGACCGTTGCTTCGGGACGTTTGAAGCCCATATTCTTCAATTTGATCTGCGCCTCATCCACCTCGGCTTCGGTAGCAAAGCCACCTGCGAAATAGCTATATTTACCCTCCTCGGTCTTAAGTTTATACAGCGGATATACGCCCTTAAAGATCGATATGGGTTGCTGCGAAGAGAATGTACCGAGCAAAACTCGATAAATCGTACCGCGCTCATAGATTTCACATTCAGGAATCGGATTTCGCGAGTTATAACGCGACGGCGACGACACTCCAATAGGCTCGTAAGCGAGGAAGAAACGCTCTTCAATCTCAATCTTCGGCAGACGATAATCGATGCTCTCCAATTGGCGCGTAACCATTTTCAAAGAGTCCTGTGCCAACCCTAAACCGAAGATGCGAGCCAATTCGATCTCGGTCGCAACCAAGCTCTGTTTAGTGTTGAAATAGTTACTCATTGCATCCGAAGCATATCGACCACGATCAGCCGCCGCACGCTGCAGTGCCTGCGAAAGTGCCAACTCGCTATTTTCGAGAAGGTCTTCACGACGATTCTTCTCGAGCATAAAGTTATATGCGAAACTCTTTGCATCGAAAATCGCACTCCAACGACTTGAAATAGAATCATTCAGCGCCGAGCATAAGCCCCTCAAAACCTGGTAGTTCGAATAGAGACGCGAAGCCTCGGCAGCATCCTGTGTCTGCTCATACTGAACACGTATCGACTCCATCGCCGCGTGATTCTCGCTGAACATATTGACAAACTCAACAACCTTCAACTCGTCGTTTTGCGCACGTTGCAGAGCCACATAATCGACCGAATCGAGTTCATTTACAAAATGGATATCATCGACAATGCGCGTCGTCTGCACCGTAGCCTGCTCAATTATAGTATCAGCAACAACCATTTCGCCATCGATCTGCGAAGGCTGTCCAGAATTCATATTCTCAATCAGCCAATCCTGCTCAATAGTATTAATGCGGCCAAAAATATCACCCTTACGATTGCGCAGACCAAACACCTGCTCTTCAAGTGCAAGAATAGCATCACCATATTTAGAACGGTTAGCCGGATCTTCCGAAAAGAGTCGTCGATTCTGCTCGATGACGCGCATAACCGAATCCTCCTGCTGCTGCAGGCGCACACCATCGGCAAGTAACTCCATATACTCGGCATTATTTTCCAAACCTGCAATACGCGCCTTAATGGGCGGCTGCGGCTGGGCGCTAACAACCGAGAGTGATAATATTGAAAAGAGTAATATAATCGATTTCTTCATAGTCAAATTTCTAAACCCACCATTTAATCAAAAAGAGCTGAATCAATCCGAAGATCTCTAAACGACCAAACAGCATCAGCAATGTATCGACAAACTTCACCGTCGTCGGCA
>JAFPAT010000045.1 GCA_017425655.1 Rikenellaceae bacterium
GGCGGCACTGCGCGATTACAACAAAGCCATTGATCTCTATCCCGATTTTGCAAATGCATATATCAATCGAAGCAATATTCGCTATATGTTGCGCGACACGAAGGGTGCTCGTCAGGATCGCCAAACGGCCGATAGAAAGATTGCCGAGTATCGCTCAAAGTTGAAGGATAGTATCTCTTACTCGATCTATTCCGATACTACGCACCGTTTCGATCAGTTGCTCTCATTCGATACCAAGATGGCAGGTAGCAACTTCGAACGCATCACTACCCACACGTCAGGCGATAATTTAGCACTGATGCCGCTATTCCGCTTCACGATTACTCGTGCCGACAGTGTTCAGCAGATCGATCCGAAACGCTACTACCTGCAGCGTGTAGAGGATTTCGTAGCAGAACTTGCACAGCCCGACATGAAGCTGTCGCGTCGTGAGAGCGATATCCCGACCGACTCACTTGTGGAGCTTGACAGCCGACTCGCAGTACGCATCGCCGAGCGTTCGGATGATTGGAAGCCACTATTCCTACGCGGTATAACGCAGTCGCTGATTAAGCAATACACCAATTCGGTTGCAACATATACGGCAGCGATTGAGCACGCACCGACGAATCCGTTCCTCTATCTCAATCGTTCGACAACGCAGGCCGAGATGATCGACTTTATTTCGTCAATCGACAATTCGTATCAGCGCATTACGATTGATGCTGACCCTGTTAATCGATTACAAAACGCCTCTTCGCGCTCGTATAACTACGACGAGGCGATTGCTGACTTGAATAAAACGATTAAGCTCTACCCCACGTTTGCTTACGCTTACTACAACCGAGCAAATCTGCAAGCACTTTCTGGTAAGCTACCCGAAGCGTTTGAAGACTATTCGAAAGCTATCGAGTTGTGGCCCAACTTTGCCGAGGCGTATTACAATAGAGGTCTGGTGCAAATTTATATGAAGGACACCCGCAAGGGTTGTCTCGATTTGAGCAAAGCAGGCGAATTGGGCATCGCAAATGCCTACCAGCTATTGCAACGCTACGCATCAGCTAAACATGACTAAACAACAAAAAAACAAACTAATAATTCAAACAATCAAAAGATGGTAAAAGCAATTCAAAAAAAGTTGAGCGAATCGAAGACCGCACGCTGGACGGTCCTTGCACTCGTTTCGTTTACAATGATGTGCGCCTACTTCATCTCGGACATTATGTCGCCCCTCAAAACACTGCTCGAAAAGGAGATTGCCGACGGTGGTTTGGGTTGGACATCGATGGACTTTGGCGTATTTAACTTCTCGTACGGTTGGTTTACCGTATTTCTGTTTATGCTCATTATCGGTGGTATCATCCTCGATAAATGGGGCACGAAATTTACGGGCGTATTGGCAACAGGCCTAATGTTGGCAGGTGTTGCTATCAAGTATTTCGTTATCGAATACACCGTTCAGAATCCCGATTTCGCCGCAGAGACTCTGCCCTGGTTGGGTAATATTCACTCGTCGTTGCTCTACATTTCGTTGGGCTATGCGACATTCTGCCTCGGTTCGGAGATCGCAGGTATCACCGTAACCCGCATCATCGCTCGCTGGTTTGCAGGTCGTGAGTTGGCTCTTGCACTCGGTTTGCAGGTAGCTACCGCACGTCTGGGTACGGCAGCTGCATTCGTTCTCTGCCCAATGCTGCCCGAGTGGTTCGATTTCCAGATCTCGGCACCCGTGATGGTCGGCTTGGCGATTATGTGTATCGGTTTGATTACCTTCCTCGTATTCTGCATTATGGATGCGCGTTTGGATAAGGAGGAGAGTGAATCGAACGTAGAGCAGGAGGAGCCTTTCCGCGTTAGCGACATCGTAAGCATCATCAAGGTTCCCGCATTCTGGTATATCGCAATTCTCTGCTTGGTATTCTACTCGGCTGTGTTCCCCTTCTTGAAGAATGCTACCGACTTTATGTTCAACAAGTACCCCATCGATTTCGCTTACGCGTCGTGGATTCCCGCAATGTTGCCTTTTGGCACCATTCTGCTGACCCCGATCTTTGGCGGCATCTACGATAAGGTTGGTCGCGGTGCTACGCTGATGTTAATCGGCTCGGTGCTGTTGTTCTTCGTTCACGTGGTATTTGCAATGCCGCAGATTACCAGCGTTGCCGTTGCTATCGCAATGATGATCGTTCTGGGTATCGCCTTCTCGCTGGTTCCCTCGGCAATGTGGCCTGCAGTAACCAAGATCGTTGAGCCGAAGAAACTTGGTTCGGCATACGCACTGATCTTCTGGTTGCAGAACGTAGGTCTGATGGGTGTGCCCCTGCTGATCAACTGGGTATTGAATGAGTATTGCATCGTGGGCACGCAGGTACTCGACGGCGCAACCATCAACAAGTATGACTATACTACTCCGATGGTTATCTTCGCAGTTTTGTCGTTCTCGGCAATTCTCTTCGCTCTGTTGCTCAAACGCGAAGACAAGCGCAAGGGCTACGGTATCGAGGAGAAGAAATAACGAACAACGATTGTTCTAAACCTCTGCGAGTGCGACCTTTAATTAGGACGCACTCGTTTTTTCTATTGCGATTTACTGATTTTTAGCTACATTTGCGAACTAATCTCCAACTATCAATTATGGCAGCAAAAACCACATATCCCCATTTCGTGGATCCGCAAGATGTCGATTTCACCCTGCGTGCATCGATTTCGAATCTGATTGCTAAAACTCTTAATGTCGCAGGAGTAGATGCCGACAGCAAGGGCTTCGGTATTCGCGAACTGAAACCACAAAATCGCTCGTGGGTTTTATCGCGTATGGCTATTGAGATCAGCCACCGACCGAGCGAATATACACCTTATAATATCACCACGTGGGTAAGCGACTATGGTCGCGCTATGAGCACCCGTAATTTCGTTCTCGACTGCGAGGGCGAGGTATTTGGCTCGGCTACGACACAATGGTCAATGATTGACTTCAACACACGTCGCGCTGTCGATCTTCGCTATATTGCCGAACATAACGACGCCGTTTGGGCCGAAGAGCCCCCCATCGAGCGAGCAGGCAAATTGCCGGCAGTCGATGCCGAGGCAACCACCGAACATCGCGTAGCATATAGCGATATCGATTTCAATCGTCATATGAATTCGCTGCGCTATTTTGATCTTATGCTCGATTGTCTGCCATTGGAGATCTTAACCGAAGATCGCGCTGTACGTATCGATATTAACTTCTTGAACGAGACCCGTTACGGGCAACTGCTCCGCATCGGATATCGCAACGAGGGCGACCGCTGGGAATTCGAAATTGCGACCGAGGATGACACAATTGCTTGCCGCACCACTTTTGAGTGGAGATAAATCAAAGAAACAAAAAATAGCCATCGGGAACGATCTCGACGGCTATTAAAACAAAAAAGGGTAAGCTACTTATATCGCACCGCTACAACCACCTACCCTTGCTCGCTTCCGCACCTGGGGGATTCAGTAGGAGCTGGTCGTATAAGACTTACCCGAGTGCAAATGTACGGATTTTTCTTATATTTGCAAAAAATTTACAAACGAAATGAAAAAAACTCTCATTTGGATATTCTTATCGGTAGTCGCTTTGGGGGCTGCTGCAGCCGCATGGGGCATTATCTCGTTCAAGGGTAACGCGGTGAAACAGAGCACAGAAATCTATCTTTCGAAGCGTTCAGATTATGCCACTTTGATCGATTCGCTCAAACCAAAAATCGGGCACCACTTGGCATTCGATATTTATGCCAAACGCCTCAATTTGGAGCAAACCTACAAGGCGGGGCACTATGTTCTCAACGAGGGAATGAACGTCATCGAGATTGTTCGTACGATCAAACTCGGTATGCAAACGCCCATAAATGTAACCTTCAACAATGCCAAAACACCTGCATATTTGGCCGGCAAACTCGCTCGACAAATCGATGCCGACTCGGCAGAGATCGCCGCAGTCCTGACCGATCAGAAAGTGGCAGAGAAGTATGGCTACAAGAATCCGCTGACGATGTTTTCGATGTTTATCCCCAACACCTACGAGCTATATTGGACCGTATCGCCCGAGCAGATTGTCGAGCGCATGCATAAGGAGAGTGAGTCCTTTTGGGCTGACCGCGATGCAAAACGCAAACGCAGTGGTTTGTCGCGCCTGGAGGTAATGACTTTGGCCTCAATCGTTTATGAAGAGACTCGCGCTACCGACGAAATGGCAACTGTTGCAGGCGTTTATATCAACCGACTGAATAAAGGCATGCCCTTGCAGGCCGACCCGACCGTGAAATATGCCGTTGGAGATTTCACACTGCGCCGTATTCTTCACAAACACTTGCGAATCGATTCGCCCTACAACACCTATAAGAATAAGGGGCTGCCTCCCTCGCCTATCTGTATGCCCTCGATTGCAGCTATCGACGGTGTGCTTAACTTCGAGAGACACAACTACATATACTTCTGCGCACGTCCCACATTTGACGGCCATCACAACTTCGCCGCCACCTACACGGAACACCTGCGCAACGCCCGTGCCTACACAAAGGAGCTGAACAAAAGAAAGATTTATAAGTAGATGAATATTAGACTTTTTACCGTAGCATTACTCCTTGCTACACTTTGGGGAGTGTGCTCGGTCGAGGCTGCCAAACCCTCGAAACGTACCCAAGAGCCCCAAATTACTCTGCCCGAAGAGAGTCTGTCGATTGTAACTTTTGAGATCGATTCGCTGCCTGCCATTGCGGTTATTGACGCTGCGCTGACCGACTTCGAGCATAAAAAATCGTTTGAATGGCATTGCTCGCTGATCGTCGAGTGTAAAGAATTGGTAGAGAATGGAATGCCTTCGCCTGCCGAAATGGAGGTTCTCAATGCTTTTGAGGACGAATTGTCGAAGGGTTTAGCAGGCGAAGGCGAGTTGCCCAATGCTATCTTTTTCGCGCGCATTACACACAACGGCACACGTCAGTTGATTTGGAAAGTGAGTAATCCAAAACAGGCATACGACTATCTGGCGAGCGTAATGAAGGAGGATCAATATCCACGCAATTTCGAGTTTGTGATCGAACGCGACATCGATTGGAAAATGACAGAGAATTTATCCGAGATGGTTCGAAAATAATGCAAATAAAACCGCCCTCAAACGAGGCGGTTTTCATTTTCTTAAAATAGGCGTTGTAACATCACTACATCGTGCCAACCGTCGGCACTCAATCGCCAGCGACGACGCACACCGCACTCCTCAAATTGGCACCCTGCAAACAGTGCTCGACACGCCACATTATCGGTATCAATATCGCAATACAACTGATTGAGCATAAGTACATCGCGCGCATAATCCACAAGCAGTGCCAATGCCTCCGAAGCGTAGCCGCGACCACGTTCGCCATCAGCCACCAGCACTCCTACACCCGCACGTCGATTCAGCGGGTCAAAATCGAACAGATCAACCGCGCCGACTGCGCGACTATCCTCGTTAAGAGCAATGACCAAGCGCAGCTGATGAGTGCGCCAAATATCGTATTGCTGTTGCTCGATAAACATACGCAAAATCTCGCGCGAGAATGGTGCGACCGTACCGCTTACTCCCCACACTGCAGGGTCGTTTTCCCAACGATACATCGCCTCGATATCTTCGGGCTCAAGCGCACGTAATGATATAGATAATCCTTGTAACAGCATTATTTACAGACCGATAATTTTATTACGAATCAGCATCGCCACGCCCAATGCGCCTGCGCTGTCATCGAGTTTCGACACGCGGAATTTCGTATCCTTATAAACCAAATTTAGCGAGTATTTATTGGTCGCCGACTTCAAAGGCAGCATCAGATAGTCGCCGGCCTCGGCAAGATTTCCTGCAATAACAACAGTCTCGGGATTGAAAATATTGATCAAAAATGCCACACTTTTGCCAATCTTTTCGCCAGCCTCGGCAATCAATTCAATCGAGAGGTTGTCGTCATTACGTGCTGCATCGATAATATCGTCGATATGCACCACTCCCTCCTTATCTACCTTATCGCGCAAAATCGAATTGACACCCGAGCGAATCATTCGGACCATCTTCTGTTCGATTGCCACGCCCGATACCTCGGTTTCAAGACAACCCTTCTTGCCACATGAGCAGATAATCTCGTTATCGAAAAATGGTGTATGACCGAATTCTCCCGCAAAACCACTCTTACCATAATAGAGTTCGCCCTTCATCACAATACCGATTGCCACACCGCGACCCAGATAGAGATAGACCATATCATTCTTCGGCGTATCGGTCAGAGCGCACTCGGCAAAGCAACGTGCGCGAGTATCATTTTCAAGCAACACGCGCACACCGACACGCTCCTCAATGGTTGCACGCAGTGAGCGATCATTTGAAGTGAAATATCGATAACTACACCCCGTATCTGGATTTACGCGACCAGCAATACAAGCTCCAATTCCTAAAATTTTACTACGATCAACACCGCAATTATCAATAAAATTGGTTATTGAATTGCATATTTTTTCAAGACATTGCGAAGTATCAACCAACTTGAAATTATCATCACACTGCTGATGTATCACATTATTTTGCAAATCAGTAAGCACAAACTGCATATAATCGCGTGCTATCTCGACACCTACAAAATAGATTGCCGAATTGGCCAAACCGAAGATATTTGGGCGACGACCACCAGGCGTTTCAACCTTGCCATTATCTACCACAATATCCTCCTGAACCAACTCCTGGACTAATTTGGTGATAGTTGGAACACTGATATGCAACTCTTTGGTCAGCTCGGCCAACGTACATTGACCATGCACGGCCATATAGGCGATTATATTTCGTTTAATGAGGCTGTTTTTATGGGTTACACCCTTCATTATATCATCCTCATGCTGATTGAAAAACTCTTTCAATGAAGTCATAGAGTATCGTTTTTGGTTATACCTTTACAGAACAAAATTAATAAAGATTTTTATAAATGCAATAGTATTACGAAATATTTTTCAAATTAAAGGAGACGAAAAACCATAAATAAACGATTATTTTAGATCGAAAATATCGGTATAACAAACGCGAGAGATCGATTATCGACCTCTCGCGTCAGTTTGTTCTGCGTTTTAATTTTTATTCAAAAACGAGTTGAAAATCTCTCACGAAGCATTAAAGCGTAGCCTTCGACGTAGCCTCAACATCGCGGCTAACCTTCTTAATCAGACCTTGAAGAACTGCGCCGGGACCCAGCTCCATGAACGAATCTGCGCCATCAGCCAACATATTCTCGACAATATAGGTCCAACGAACAGGGGCTGTAAGTTGTGCAATAAGATTGGCCTTAATCTGTTCAGGATCGGTATAAGGCTTCGCATCAACATTCTGATATACAGGACAAATTGGAGCCTTAAACTCGGCCGTTTCAATTGCTGTTTGCAGTTCGACCTTCGCAGGTTCCATCAGAGGCGAGTGAAAAGCTCCACCAACAGGCAAACGCAATGCACGACGCGCACCTGCAGCCTTCAATCGCTCGCAAGCGACATCAACAGCCTCGATCGTGCCCGAAATAACGAGCTGGCCGGGGCAATTGTAGTTAGCAGCGACAACCACACCATCAATCTCGGCGCATATATCCTCAACTACCTTATCTTCAAGACCAAGGACTGCAGCCATAGTCGAAGGTTGTGCCTCACAAGCCTTCTGCATCGCAGCAGCACGCTTGGCCACCAGACGCAGACCATTTTCGAACGTCAATGCACCAGCCGCAACCAATGCACTGAACTCACCAAGTGAATGACCTGCAACCATATCGGGCTTAAACTCTTCGCCCAATACCTTTGCCATAATAACCGAGTGAAGGAATACCGCAGGCTGGGTTACGAATGTCTGCTTTAGCTCTTCGTCAGTACCCGCGAACATAATGTCTGTAATGCGAAAACCGAGAATTTCGTTTGCTTTTTCGAAAAGCTCTTTCGCAGCAGGAGAGTTCTCGTAGAGATCTTTACCCATGCCAGAGAATTGCGAGCCCTGGCCGGGGAATACAAATGCCTTCATTGTGTTTCAATGTTAAATTTATTACAAATCTACCCTGCCGCAAGTCTCATTGTATTCTCCTCTCCCTTTCTTGCGACGGGGCAAAGGTAACGATTCTGCAGAAATTTTACACACATTTTGATTAAATGTTGATAACTTACCTATTATAAATAGCGGAAATCAGCCAAAATTTTGTTAAAATTGCAGACTTAAATACGGTGCGTAATGCACTCTAACCTCATTTCGCACCATAAACGTATTAGAACGACTATGTTAGCTATAATTTATTACATCATTTTAGGCATCGCTTGCACGATAGTATTGATTCTTTCAGCAATCACTTTGGTCGTATTGTACCCATTCGACCCCGCACGTCGTTGTATTCACGAGCAGTCGCGTCTGCTGACCCGACTCTTCTTCTGCTGGCCCAAGTGGCGCAAGATCGTTCGCGGCGTTGAGAAAATCGACCGCAAGCAGGCCTATGTGATTACGATCAACCATACAAGTATGGTCGATATTCCTCTGCTCTACCGAATTCCGCTTAACTTCCGTTGGGTATCGAAGCGCGAGGTATTCCGTATTCCCTTCTTCGGACAGATGCTCACACTGCACGGCGATATCTGCATCGATCGCTCATCTTCGGGCGCGATGTCGAAGGTTACAACATTGGGTAAAAAGTGGATCGGCCGCGGTGCTTCGGTGGCAATCTTCCCCGAGGGAACACGCTCGAAAGATGGAGAGATTCATCGCTTCAAATCGGGAGCATTTACGCTGGCGAAGGAGGCGGGAGTGCCGATTCTGCCCGTTGTATTTCACGGCTCGGATACATTGTTCCGAAACGGCTGGCGAGTGCCTTGGAAACACACATTCCGAGTTGATGTACTCGATCCTATTCCCGCAGAGGTGGTTGCCTCGATGGAGTTGAAGGAGTTGAGCGATATGGTGCGCGAACAGATGGTCGCAGCCAAAGAGGTCTTAAAAAATATGAACGACTAAAAACAGGAGAAACAACATAATGGCTGAAACAACAGTACAATACGACGATTCCCACATTAAAACCCTCAGCACGCGCGACCAGATGCGTCTGCGCCCAGGTATGTGGATCGGCAACTTGGGCGATGGCTCGCAACCCGATGACGGCATCTACACCCTACTCAAAGAGGTCGTAGATAACTCGATCGACGAGTTTATTATGGGTGCGGGCAAGGTCATCGAGATCACAATTGACGAAAACAAGCGTGTAACGGTGCGCGACTATGGTCGAGGTATTCCTCTCGATAGTTTGGCTAATGCCGTATCGAAGATCAATACAAGCGGTAAATATGGCTCGGGGGCATTCAAGAAGACCGTAGGTCTGAATGGTGTCGGTGTCAAAGCGGTGAATATGATGTCGAGCGAATTTATGGCTCGAAGTGTCCGCGACGGCGAGGCTCGCACGGTAAATTATCAAACCGGTTTAGAGATAAGCGATAGACGTGAGAGTGGCGTTACCGAGAAGAATGGTACGATGATCAGTTACATTGTCGATGAAGATGTATTTGGTCATTACGAGTATCACATGGAGTATATCGAGCAGCGTCTGCGCAACTATACATATCTGAATCAGGGTCTAACGATTAAATTCAACGGCACATCGTATCACTCGAAGAATGGTCTATTGGATCTGCTGACCGA
>JAFPAT010000046.1 GCA_017425655.1 Rikenellaceae bacterium
GAACAGATAATCAACATAGGCGTTAATGTCGCCACCAAACTTTGCATCGACCTCCTCGGCATAGAACGAGGGCAGTGTCTTCATATTCTCGCGCACGATCGTAAGCATACGCTTCGCCACCTTGCGGTCGGTCGAGGGGCTATAATCCTTGAAGAAAGCCTCGGCCTGCTTCTTGGCACGATCAACGTCGGTCATCTGCTTCATATTGCTGTAACGCATCGCGGGCATCACGAACTCAACGGCACGCAGGAACGCCTCCGAGAGATACTGCGAGGTTGCGGTTGCCTGCTCGCGCTCCTCAACAGCCTCGCGGATCTTCGTCAGAGCATCCATATAACCCTCTTCGGGCAGGGTGTTGTAGTTAGCCCACTGCTGGAAAGCGTTCTCCTGAGCCTTCTTCTTGCCCTTTACATTGAGTTTCTCGACACCGCGCGACATGCCGATCGAATTCTTCCAATAATTCGACGACGAGGCGTATTTCGATGCGTACTGGATGCGGATCTTGTCGCTTGCCTGCATATCCTCTTTGAGGATCGCCTGGCGCTCGCCACGGATATAGATGCGCTGGGGGTTGGTAACCTTCAACATCTCGTCGATCTCGTACGAGGTCATATAACGCTGGGTCGAGCCGGGGAAGCCCATAATCATCGTGTAGTCGCCCTCCTCGACACCCGCCAGCGACACCTTCAAGTGCTTCACGGGCTTGTAGGGTACGTTATCGGCCGAGTAGGCTGCGGGCTTGTTATTCTTGTCGGCATAGACGCGGAACATCGAGAAGTCGCCCGTATGGCGGGGCCACATCCAGTTGTCGGTATCGCCACCGAACTTACCGATCGAGGTCGGGGGAGTACCCACCAGACGCACATCCGAAAAGACCTCGATTACAAATGCAAAGTACTGATTACCACCGAAGAACGACTTAATCGAAAGCTCCATTTCGGGATACTTCTTTTCGAGTTTCTTCATCAACTTCGTGCGGTTTTCGCGAGTGATTTTGTCGTACTCCTGCTGACCTGCGGTCGAGGGAACATTGCCAACCATCTCGGCCGTTACGTCGATAATCTGGCGCACGAAACGCACCTGCAAACCGGGTGCGGGCAGCTCCTGCTCGCGCGACATCGCCCAGAAACCATTTTTGAGGTAGTCGTGCTCGACACTACTCAACGCCTGAATCGAGCCGTAGCCGCAGTGGTGGTTGGTGAGGATCAGACCCTCGCTCGACACCACTTCGCCCGTACAACCGCTACCGAAAATTACGATTGCATCTTTCAGAGCGTGGTTATTAACCGAATAGATATCCTCGGCCGAGAGTTTCAGACCCTTTGCCTTCATATCCTTAATGTTCATCTTCTGGATATAGGGCAACAGCCACATACCCTCATCGGCCTGCGCGGGCAGAGCCACAGCCGCCGCCAGCACCAACGAAATGATTAAATTCTTGAGTTTCATAGCTTTTTATTGTTTTTGTTTTGTTTGTTCTTACAGTTGTTTCCGCTTAAACTTCGTTTTATAAATTTAGATACAAAGATAATTCAACGCCATCTAAATTGTTTCTCTTTTCGAGATAAGAATCAAATTTATACTCTAAAATTTCGCCACTGCACGAAGATAGTATTCATTCGATTTACGACCGTCGTTGATATCCTTATCATAGCACGGGCGAACACAATAGGCCGTGCGACCATTCAGCAGCTTGCGCTCCTTTTCGGTCGAAGACCAATAGTAGGAGGTGTAAAACACCTCGCCCATATATTGGGCAATAGCGGTCATATTCTTGATTACCAACGAGAAATTGCTACCTGAAAGCATCTTTTCAAGCTCATTGACTGCCGGAACATACCAACCTTCGCCCATCTCGGCGCACTTCGCAAAGACCGGGAATTTATCTTTCCAGTTAGAAATACCACGAATCACGGAGAAATTTCGAGCTCCATCTTCAAAGTCCGTTGCGCCGATAATATTTTTACAGGAATCGCTATCGTTGCTCCAACTTATTAACATCTGCTCCAAGCTTACAATCTTGCCGTGCTTACCGTCGGCCGAAACGTCGAAGACTATTCCGCGCTTGCCCTTTTCGTTGTAGAAATCACCAATCTTATAGGGCGCAGAGGTTGTCTTACTCAACAATTCATCGCGCTCTTTAAGTTTTTTTATCGCTTTGATTTTACCCTCGGTGCTCCACTTCCAAACACCATTTTTATCAATATATTTCTGGTAATATTCAACGGCTTTTTCTAAATCGACCTTGACCGATTTACCTTCGCGATACATATCGCCCAACTTATCAAAAGCCTCTATACAGCCCTGGTCAGCCGACATTTTGAAATAGTTAAACGCCTCGGCTTCATTCTTTTCGACAACATAATCTTTACCGTAAAGATAGAGCACACCCACTTCATAACAAGCATCTGCATGCTTTTGGTCGGCCGCCTTTTTATACCACTCGAAAGATTTTACCTTGTTGTGCGTACCGACATACTCGGAATAGAGACTACCCAATTTATATTGCGCAGAAACCAAACCCTGCTCGGCCGATTTTTGAAATAACTCCAAAGCTTTTTCTTTACTCTTTTCGACACCACCTTCACCTTTTAGGTAGCGATATGCCAAATTACTTTGAGCATATTTGTTACCTTGATCAGCCGACTTCTTATACCATTTAACAGCCTCTTGTTCGTTTTTGGTTACATAATTTCCCTCTGAATAATAGATACCGAGGAAATTCTGCGCATCAGCGTGTCCCTTTTCGGCTGCCTGACGGAACAGGGGTGCCGCCTCGCTATACTTTTTCTCCCTATTAAAAGCCACAGCCTTATTATATAGTTCGACAGGCGTAAGCTCCTTCACCGCAGGTTTGGGCGCAGGTGGCGGCGTCGATGGCTTCGGAGTTGCCGAAATAGTAGCCGAAGTCGTTGCAGTAGCTTGTGATTTGGGCGCAGAGGTCGGCGCAGGAGTCGGTTTTACAGTAACTTTCGGTGTCGGCTTGGGTGCAGGGCGTGTGCGACCTACCATTCGCAGAATATCATCAACAAGCACCGTCTCGATCGGATGATCTTTGATATTGCGCCAATTGATACTGCTGAATACAAACTGCAAACCCAACGGCAACGGAGTGTCGTCAATCAGATATGGCAATACGCTGTTTTTCGACTTCTTGTTGAAGGCAAAGGTTACCTCACTCATCGTGAATTTCGAGTTATAGGAGTTATCGCTGGCCAGCAACAGGAAGGTCGAACTTTCGACAATCGCTTTAGCCAGCACCTCGGGGAACTCGAACGCGCCGCCGATACCTTGACGATCGATGAAATATTTGATACCGACCTCATCAAAGGCGCGACAAATACGATCGGCCACAGCCATATCTTTACGCGAGTAACTTATAAAAACATCGTATTCCATATAATATTCTAAATATTATAACTTTGTTAAAGACTCAAAAAGCAACGAAGAGTATTGAATTTACTTAATTGCAATCATATTTCGGATCGAACGCTCGGCGGCGGTGCGGGTTGCCTCATCGAGTTCAATTTCGGGCTGCTCGTTCTCCAAAGCCGCAGCGATCTTCTCCAAAGTTACCATCTTCATATATTTACACTCGTTGCAACCGTGTCCCGTCGCGGGGCTTGCAGGAGGAGCGGGAATAAATCGTTTCGAGGGATAACGACGCTCCAACTCGAACATAATACCCGCCTCGGTAACAACGATAAACTCCTCTGAATCAACCTTTCCGCAATAGTCGATGATACCTGCTGTCGAGCCCGTATAATCAGCCTCGGCAACCAACTCGGCCTTACATTCGGGATGCACAACCACCTTCGCCGCAGGATGCTCCGCCTTCAAGCGCTTCACACCCTCCAACGAAAACTCCTCGTGCACGTGGCAGGCACCATTCCACAGCACCATATTTTTGCGACCTGTCAGCTTCTGGATATATGAGCCGAGGTTTCGATCGGGACCAAAGACGATAGGCTGATCATCGGGGATCGACTGCACAACCTTCAAAGCGTTCGATGAGGTGCAGCAGACATCCGTGAGAGCCTTCACACCGACAGTTGTATTGACATACGATACAACTTTATGGTCGGGGTAATCGACAAGGAATTTAGCCAAATCTTCGGCGCGGCACGAATCGGCCAGCGAGCAGCCCGCCTCGGGGTCGGGAATCAAAACCTTACGATCGGGGCAGAGTACCTTTGCCGTCTCGGCCATAAAGTGAACACCTGCGAAGAGGATCACACGAGCATCGGTCTTTGCCGCCTCGATAGCCAGAGCTAACGAATCGCCAACAAAGTCGGCTACCTGTTGAACTTCGGGGGCAGTGTAGTAGTGTGCCAGAATTACGGCCTGCTTCTGCTCTTTGAGAGCGGCGATACGCTCGGCCACGAGTTTGTTGTCAGCCATTGCTTTTTATTGTTTTTAATTTAATACTTTATAAAATAAATAAAAAAGAATAAGAATAAAGGGTGTTGATAATGTCGATAACTCCGACGAAAAGGGGAATCGAATTGGTTTATCAACTTTTTGGTAACATTTGTCTGCCTTATCAAATTCTTGATTACTATCAGTTTGTTTGTAGTTTTTAACAGTTGTTATTATCATCTATTGACAAATTAACAGCTTTCAACTTTTAACATTTCATCGTAAAAATCGACTCTGTCGCTGTTAATCGAATTTCAACATTTTAATTTGGAAAATCCGACCTGTACATTATACGAGTGTCGAACCTAAATTTCCAAATTTTTTTCGGCAGAAAGTGTGAAAAGTTATCGACCGTTTATTTCACAACTTTCAACAGTGGTTTCAACCGTTATTAACAACCTTTATCGACAATATCGAGGGTTATTAACCGACATTCTTAACGATCTTCTCGGCGATCTGACGATAATATATCTCGGTATCGACATCAAACGACGAGGCTGGGCGACCACAATCTGCACCCTCCATAACCGACTGAATAATAGGTACCTCGCCCAAGAAATCGACACCCTCCTTCTCGGCCAGCGCACGACCACCACCACGACCGAAGATGTAGTAACGGTTATCGGGCAGCTCGCGCGGAGTGAACCAGGCCATATTTTCGATCAAACCGGCTACGGGGATATTGATCTTCTCGGCCTTGAACATACGTATTCCGCGCAGAACATCGGCCAGAGCCACCTGCTGCGGCGTGGTAACGATAACTGCCGAGTCGATCGTAAGCTCCGACATCACGCTCAAATGGATGTCGCCCGTGCCCGGCGGAAGGTCGATCAACAGGTAATCCAACGCTCCCCACTCGGTCTGGTGGATCATCTGGCGCAGGGCGTTATTGGCCATCGGACCGCGCCATACGAGTGCATCATCCGAGGCGATAAAGAAGCCGATAGACATAATCTTAATGCCCATAACCTCGGCTGCCGCCATATACTCGGCGCCATCGCGTTCGCGCATCTCGGGGATATACTCCTCGACACCAAACATTTTGGGTTGCGAGGGACCATAGACATCGGCATCCAAAATACCCACCTTATAGCCCGCATTGCGCAGTGCCACAGCCAAATTTGCCGTTACGGTCGATTTACCTACACCACCCTTACCCGATGCCACAGCGATCACCTTGCGGATATCGTCAGCCGCCGAACGGGGTTGCGGTTTGGGTTGCTTGGGAGCCTGCTCGCGGATGATAACGGTGAGCAATTCGGCCTCCTCTCCCAACATCTCGGCAGCCAGCTCCTCGATGCGACTCTTGATCTTAACGGCAAACGGATCGCGCGGCTTTGCCATCATAAGGTTAAGTACAACCTTTCCCCCATCGAGCTCGGCCATCGAAACCAAGTCGCTCTCAACGAGATTTTTACCTGTTTCGGGATGAACGATCGAAGTTAAAATGTTTATTAATTGTTCTTTGTTCATATTATCTTGTTTATAATCTCATTTTTGTTCTATTTCTTATTTATTAAGTATAAGAAAAAAGTAATTGTGAATTTTTAATTGTGAAATGTGAATTAAATACTTCTCACCAACTTACAAATATACGAATTTTTATAGATAATAACACAAAAAAAGCGACTTCCGCCGAAGCAGAAGCCACTTTTTTGAAATTCCGAATCTCGGTCGGCTATTTCGCTTACTGTATCTTGATGGGCAGAGCCAGAGCCTGAACGCCCTCGTTCTCCATCAACGCACGCAATGTGCAGTAATCATCATAGAAAATACCCATCTCCTTGCGCATCTTACGATCCGAGATGTGTGCCGAGAACTTGTCCATAATTGCCATAAAACCTGTAGGCTCGCCGATCGCCTCGCGTACCATATAGTCATCCAGACACTCTGCCTTCTCGGCTGCAACGGCAATTGCATACTGCAAACCGCCGATCTCATCTACCAGACCGATACGCTTGCCGTCATTACCCGTCCAAACACGACCCTGACCGATTGCATCGACCGAGTCAAAGGTCATATTACGACCGTCGGCAACGTGATTTACGAAGGTCGAATACACCTCCTCGATACCCTTCATCATAAAATCGCGCTCCGAAGCAGTTACGCCACGATGGAACGAGCCCATATCGGCCGAGGGGTTGGTCTTGGCAACGTCGATCGACACGCCCAACTTATTCTGCAAGGTCTTCTCGGCATTGAACATCAGACCGAAAACACCGATCGAGCCGGTCAGTGTATTGGCATCTGCAATGATCACATCAGCCGGAGCCGAGATGTAGTAACCACCACTTGCGGCATAGTCGCCCATTGATACGATGACGGGTTTCTGCTGACGCAGCAGCTCCATTTCGCGCCACATAACCTCCGATGCGAGAGCCGAGCCACCGGGTGAATTTACGCGCAGAACAACTGCCTTAACATCCTCATCCATACGTGCTTCGGCCAACTGCTCGGCCAGCGTTGTCGAGCCGAGAGAACCCTTTGCGCTGCGACCCTGCACGATCTGACCATCGGCATAGATCACCTCGATCTTGTTATCCGAGTATGTTTCGGTGTAGGGATTCGAGGCTACATATTCGCCCAAAGTAACGAAATTGACATCCTCATCGGCATCCAATTCGAGCTTTTCGCGCAGGATATCCTGAATCTCATCCTCATACTTCAAGCCGTCGATCAATCGCTTCTCGACAACCTCTGCGGGCATCATTGCCGAGAGTTCGGTTGCATACATATTCAGCGAGTCGATCGAAAGGTTACGCGAGGTGGCGATATCATTAACCAGCGAGCCCCAGATCGAATTTGCGATGGTCTCCATCTGCGTACGGTTTGCAGGGCTCATGCGGTTGAGGATATAGGGCTCAACTGCCGACTTGAATGTGCCGTGGCGGAACACCTGCGGCTCCACGCCCAACTTATCGAGCAGACCCTTGTAGAACACCACCTGCATAGCCAAACCGCGCCAATCCATCTGACCTGCGGGGTTGAGGTAGATGCTGTCGGCAACCGATGCAAGGTAATAGCCACCCTGCGAGTAGGTCTCGCCATAGGCGATGATAAATTTATTGCTCTCCTTGAAGCTGTTCAGGTAGCCGCGTACCTCTTCGAGCATAGCAGCCGACACGGTGCCTGCACCCGTCAGGTTGATATAGATACCCTCGATATTGGGGTCGGTTGCTGCTGCGCCGATTGCGTGCATCACATCCATATTCGAGAGACTCTTCTGCATATCCATCGACATCGGGTCGAACTCCGAGAAGGGATCATCGACAGGTGCATCGACGATACTCTCTGCCAGGTCGATGTGCAATACCGACTTCGGACTGACAGCAACAGTCGAACTTTGCGACAGCGCAGCCACGCCCGCAAAGAACATAATCAAAAGGAAAAACCATACGAAATTGGCAACGAAGAATGCGAGCAACGATGCCAAGAAGGTCTTAATAAAGTTCATAATGATCTATTTTTTTAATTCGTTTATTTTTTCAATTCGTCGATAATCCAATTCCACATCTTTTCGACGTGCTCCGAGGGCAGCCAATGGCCCGTATCGGGGCTTACGCAGAGCTGCTTCGGGGCGGTGATGATGTTATACGTAGCGTAGGTCGTGGTCGGAGCGCAGGTTACGTCGTTGTAACCAAATGCGTAGAACACAGGAGCTTTCAAGCCACGAGCAAAGTTCGATGCATCGTAATAACGCTGCGTCTCGATCGTCTGCTTTGTACGGTTGCCCTCCCACTTGAAGGTGTGGGGCCAGCCGCCTGCGCGACCGTTGATGTAACCCTCCTGATCGCAGAAAGCGGGGAAGTAGATCGCCGAAGCCTTCACTCTCGGCTCCAAACGCGATACCACGATCGAGAGCAGACCGCCCTGCGAGCCACCGAGCGTACCGACATTACCGTTGCACTGGGGCAACGACAACAGATACTCGACACCCTTCACGCAACCCAAAAAGACACGACGATAGTAGTACGCATCGCGGTCGTCGAGGTTGAGTGTAGCATAATCTCGAAGGGCCGCCTGACGGTTGAGGGCTGCATAGACCTCCGCATCGAAATTTACGGGAATACCGTGAATACCCATCTCCAAGATGATCACACCCTGCTCGGCGTGCTTCGTGTCGCCGCCAATGGCATGCACACCTGCACCCGGCAAACGCAGAATAGCGGGATATTTACCCTCTGCTTTGGGCACGGTCAGGATGCCGTACATGCGTGTATTGTTGATGTTTCCGTACGAAACCAGATAGCTATTCACCTTCTCGGTGCAACGCTCGGGCAGCAACTCCATCGTGGGGTTGAGCTTCACCTTTGCAACCTGCTCAAGACCCTTCTGCCAGAACTCGTCGAAATCCTTCGGCATAGGTGTCGTAGGCTCCAATTTGTGGGGATCGAAACCGATGGTTTTGGTCGTCGAGTAGCTCTTACCATCGTGCTCGATCTTTGCACGTACGCGCAAAAAACCGGCCTTCTTCATCGTGCCGACCTTGATGGTCGCTTCGGGACCTTTGAGTTTTACGACGCTCTTCTCGCGTGCGGGCATAAGGTCTTCGCTCACCTCGTAGCTCACCTCGGCATCGTAGATCGCCACGCCGCAGTCGAGAGCAATGACCTTCATTCGTGCCTGCTCACCAACGCCATAGGTCGCTGTCGGTGAATCGGGAATCAGATGTAACTGAACTTTCTGCGCAAAAGCACTGACTGTCAGCGCAATCGCCAATGTGAGAGTTAAGAATAGACGTTTCATATTGTTCATTGTTTTTTGATGATCCTAACCGTGTTTCAACGTAAGTTGAAAACTATATATTGCAAAGATAAAAAAATTATTCCAACGTTTATCGAAAAACAATAAGAATTTTCGTACAACCACCGATTGGCGAGATTTTGAACAATCAAATGAAAAACCTACCCCCGAAAAGAGGGCAGGCTTTTTATGATTGAGTTGTTTTCTCTGAACTCTTGATGTGGAATTGGCGCGGGGTGATTAGCGCAATTTGTGGCCGATCAGGTTGAGGAACTCCTCGCGGGTACGGTGGTCCGAGAGGAAGGTACCCGTAAAGGCCGAGGTCGTAGTAACGGAGTTCTGCTTCTGGATACCGCGCATCTGCATACAGGTATGTCCCGCCTCGATCACAACAGCCACACCCAGCGGATTCAGAGCCTCCTGAATACAGTCGCGAATCTGCACCGTCAGTCGCTCCTGCACCTGCAAACGGCGAGCAAAGCACTCGACTACGCGGGCAATCTTCGACAAGCCCGTGATTGTACCGTTGGGGATATAAGCCACGTGCGCCTTACCGAAGAATGGGAGGATGTGGTGCTCGCACATCGAGTAAAGTTCGATATCCTTGACCAACACCATATGTCGATAGTCCTCACGGAACAGAGCCGACTGGATAATCTGCTTGGGGTCCTCGTTGTAACCCTTTGTCATAAAGGCCATCGCCTTTGCCACACGTTCGGGAGTTTTGAGCAGACCCTCGCGGTCGGGGTCCTCGCCCAGCAGTCGCAAAATCTCGCGGTAATGGACCATCAATTCGCTGATGGTCTTCTCGTCGTAGCGATCTTCGCGCACATATAAGCTGTTTTCCATAACTTACCTCGGTTTAATTTTCGGCAAAGGTACGCAAAATTAGATAAATATGTTACTTTTTGAGGAATTGATTACCAATATTATAAGATTGGACACAATAAATAACTACTTACCGGAGCTTTTTAATCAAATTTTACCTATCTTTGTTTGATAAAGTTTGTGGTTATCTATAAGATAAACAACAAAAATCAACCAACGCAAAATTATTGATTATGCAAGACGTATATTTTTTACAGCCGATTGGAGAGTATAGCCACACCTCGCTTGACACTCAAAACGAAACTTTCAAAACGACCGAATGGAGAGCTACGCAATTCGATGATGATTTTACGGTTGTTTATCGTACCGAGATAATTAAACTCCCTCTCGACACGTACAAATACTCTTTCCATTTATATATCGGCGAAGATGAAGCAGGGGCGTTGAAAAAGTTGCGTAAGCTTCGTCTTGAATATACGCCTGAAAGCATCAAAAAAGCCTATCCCAAGGATACCACTTTGGCAAAATATATGTTGGATGATGTCTTCAGTGAGGGCTCTTATTTGGAGGTGTCGGATGATTCGATCCACTTCGATTATGATATAATCGATGGTGAGAAAGTTGCGGAATTAAACAGAAGGCGAGATTCGCAAGTTTATTGGTTAGCACGTAAGGCTCGCTACATTCTGCACGATTTGTCGGATATATATCTTGACCCCGAAAAGTTGGAGAAACGCCTGTGGGCAAATCCCGTTACTTGGATTACGTTAGCAATTGCAGCCGGTACCGCGATTACGGTAGCTTTTCTGCTCGGTAAAAAGGATGTGGATGTTAAGAAGATTGAGCAGGCCAGCCGCAATATGGCTAAACAGATCTCGTTCAAGTCCGCTTCGAATCAAAAATTCAATACCTCTGTTTTACAGCGCGAATTGAAATCCAAGAAAGCGCAATTGGAGGTCGCTCAAAAAGAGCTGACAAATGCCTTAACTTCAAGCGTATATTATAGCCAAAAATATATTAGCGATCACAGAGCCAATATACAAACCTTAACAAGAGAGATTGCTGAATTGGTTAAGAAGATTGCGAGTGCTTCGAATTAATATAGCATTTAAGAAAATTAACGCTTAATATGGTGCGGCAATTATTGTTGTATCGTAGAGCTAAAAGATAAGATATGAAACGTTGCGTTTTGGTTACGGGCGGTGCCGGATATATCGGCTCGCATACGGCTGTCGAACTCGTCGAGGCGGGTTACGACGTGGTGCTGGTGGATAATTTGTCGAACTCGGATGAGTTGGCCGTTGAGGGTGTGCGCCGCATTACGGGCGTGGAGATCCCCTTCGAGAAGGTCGATTGCTGCGACCGCGAGGCATTCGAGCAGGTTTTCCGCAAATATCGTTTCGATGCTGTGATCCACTTCGCCGCCTCGAAGGCTGTGGGTGAGTCGGTCGAAAAACCGTTGAAGTACTATCACAACAATATCTTTTCGTTTGTCAATCTGTTGGAGTTGGCCGGCGAATATAATTGCCCGAATATCGTCTTCTCGTCTTCGGCTACGGTCTATGGCGAGGCGGATGTGCAGCCCGTAACGGAGCTCTCGCCGCGCAAACCGGCATCGTCGCCCTATGGCAATACCAAGCAGATGTGCGAAGATATCCTGCGCGATACGGTGGCTGTGAATGAGGGAATGAAGGGTATCGCTCTGCGCTATTTCAACCCCTTTGGTGCGCATCCCTCGGCTCTGATCGGTGAGTTGCCACGCGGTGTGCCGCAGAACCTTGTCCCCTACATCACCCAGACGGCGGCGGGTATTCGCGAGTGTTTGAGCGTTTTTGGCGATGACTACGACACCCCCGATGGCTCGTGTATCCGCGACTATATCGATGTGGTTGATCTGGCACGTGCTCACGTGGTGGCAATTGGCCGTATGATCGAGGGCCTCAATAAGGAGAATTTCGAGATTTTCAATATCGGTACGGGACGTGGCGTGTCGGTGTTGGAGCTGGTGCGTGCCTTCGAGCGCGTCAATAACCTCAAACTCAACTATCGCATTGCTCCGCGTCGTGCAGGCGACATCACACTGATTTGGGCCGATACCACTCTGGCGAACAACGAGTTGGGTTGGCGTGCCGAGCGCTCGCTCGACGAGACCCTCGCTACGGCGTGGAAGTGGCAGCAGGAGGTGATGAAGCGATAGGGCACAATCGTGAATCGTGAATCAAAAAACCGCACCCTTTCGAGTGCGGTTTAATTTTTAACTCTAAATCGAGCGTTACGCGGTCGGAATGTCCTTATTTACGTTCTTCGAGCCGATGAGCGCGTAGAACAACATATAAGCCAGACCTGCGATGATTACCCAGTAGCTTGCCAAGTAGTTGCCGGTCGCATCAACGATAGCATTCTGCACGAGAGGCAGGATACCACCACCGCAAACCAGAGCCATAAAGATACCCGAAGCCTTCTCGGTGTACTTACCCAGACCCTCAACAGCGAGGTTGAAGATACCGCCCCACATAACCGAGGTGCAGAGACCTACCAATACGAGCAGAGCTGCATTTACGGGTACGTTAGCCATTGCGAAGCCCTTTGCGCCATCGAATACGGGCAGATTAACCATCGTGTCGGGCGAGAGGATCATTGCACCACCAACCAGGCACAGACCCACGATCGATACGGTCGAGAGCATAGCCTTTGCCGAAACCTTGCTACCTACTGCTGCACCTACCAGACGGCCGATGAGCATCAGGAACCAATATGTACCTGCAACGGTACCTGCGATAGCGGTTGTCGAAACCTCGTTCAACCACTTCTGCAATACGTTGGGAATACCAACCTCAACACCTACATATACGAAGATTGCAATTGCACCCAGCACGAAGTGGCGGAACGACATCGGACCATACTTCGACTTCTCGCCGCCAATCACAACTGCAGTAGGATTCTCGGGAATTGCAGTGCGCGAAACAACGATGAATGCCAACGCAAAGATTGCCAATGCGGTGAACATCAGACCATTTACGTCGCTAATCTGTGCCTGTGCGATGTTGGGGATCAGCAGACCGGTCAGGATGATCACGGCGGTACCCATCAACGAGTTGAACGAGCCACCGATCTGGATCAGCTGGTTACCCTTGTTACCGCCGCCACCGAGCTTGTTAAGCATCGGATTTACAACGATGTTGAGCATACACATCGAGAAACCTGCAACGAAAGCACCGAGCAGATAGACACCGAAGCTGCCAACGAAGCCCGAAATAGTCTGAATACCAACGCCGATGAAACCAACGCCGATAGCGATCAGAGCGGTCTTCTTGTAGCCGAACTTCGAGAGCATATTGCCTGCGGGGATACCCATTACGGCATATGCGATGAAGTTAGCGAATACGCCGAGCGTACCCATCCAGTTGGCAACGCCAAACTGATGTTTCAACACGTCGCCCATAGGCGAAGCCAGATTGGTTACAAACGAGATCATACCGAAGAGCAGGATCATCACGATGATAGCCAATACGTTACTTTTCTGTTTTTCCATACAAATCAGTTTATTTTAGATTGTTAATTGTTAGTCGTTGTGCGGACTAAGTCCTACAAATTTAGCGCATTTTTTTGATTTTGCAACATTTTTCGCGCGCTTATTTATTTCTCTCGCCGATATAGGCGCAGAGAGTCATCAGCGAATCGCGGTACTCCGATTGCGGATAGTGCGAGAGGATGCGGGTTGCACTCTCGATATATTGGCGCATCGTGCGCTCTGCTGCCGCGATACCGCCGCGCTCGGCAACCATCTGCTGCAGGGCTACGCTCTGCTCCTCGGTCGAACATTCGCGGATCTGCTCGATGATCTGCTTGCGCTCCTCTTCAGAGCACTCCTCCAAAACGCAGAGCATCGGCAGCGTGATCTTATGTTCGAGCAGGTCGTTTCCAGAAGGTTTGCCCGTCTCGGCATCGGGCGTATAGTCCAAAATATCATCCTTGATCTGGAACGCCATACCGATACAATCGCCAAAGCGACGCATATCGGCCACCTGTTGCGACGAGGCTCCGACGGTCAGCGCACCCACCGACGAACTGATACCGAGCAGTGTTGCGGTCTTCTTGTAGATCACGTCGAGATATGCATCGCGCGTCATATCGAGGGCGCGGCTGTGGGCACTCTGCATCAGCTCGCCTTCACACAGCTCGCCAATAGCTCCAACGACGTGAGAAACAATATCATACTGACCGCTATGCATACCGTTCGCGAAGGTCTTTGCCAGAATGTAGTCGCCCACCAGAACGGCGTTACGCGACTGCCACATAGCATTGACCGAGGCCTTGCCGCGACGCATATTCGACTCGTCGATCACGTCGTCGTGGATGAGTGATGCGGTGTGCAACATCTCGACGATCGATGCGGCGAGCAGTGTGCGGTGCGACGCTCCTGCCTGCGGATTGCGCGAGAGCATACCTGCGGCGAGCATTACGAGCATCGGGCGAACACCCTTGCCTCGGTTCGAGATTACATATTCGAGAATGGAGTGAAGCGGTTCGGTCTCGGCGTTGAAGAATCGGCGCACAAACTCCTCGTAGTGCGACAAATCCTCCTCGATCGGACGACGAATGGCTGCAAGTGTATCCATAGAATGAGTTTTTATTTGCAAATATACGGTTATTTTTCGGTATCAAGACACGCTTGTCCAACTATTTTTCGTTACTTTGCAGTTTGATATAAAAGATTTTGACAAATGGAGATGAAAAAGATAACCGATTGGGCTCTTCGATGGCTCGCTCCCATCGCGCTCTTCTTTGTGATTGCGGCGACATATTTCGCGCCACAGTTCGAGGGTCGCGTGTTGGCGCAACACGACGTGAAACAGTATGAGGGTATGACAAGCGACATCCTCGACTCGCGCGAACGCTGGGGCGAAGATCCCCAATGGACGGGTCGAATGTTCGGCGGTATGCCCTCCTATCTGATCAACACCTATTACCCTGCGGAGTGGATCAAGCACTCGGTGGGTCAGGTGGTTAAGGTGATCGATCAGCCGATGTCGTTCATCTTCTTTGCGATGGTGGCCTTTTGGGCGATGTTGCTGATGATGAAGGTACGTCGCTGGCCGTCGGTCGTGGGCGCGGTGGCTTATGGTCTTTCGACCTATTTCTTCCTGATTATCAGCGCGGGACACATTACAAAGATGTGGGCTTTGGTCTATGCTCCGTTGATGGTCGGATCGGTGTGGTACGCCTTCAAACGCAATCGCTGGGCAGGTGTGGCGATGACCGCACTCTTCACCGCATTGCAAGTGGGTGCCAACCATCCGCAGATCACCTACTACTTCATTTTGGTTATGGCGGCGATGTGGATCGCGCTGCTCGTCGAGGCGGTGCGCGAGGGGGCGTTGCGCAAGTTCGCGCTGACAACGGCGATGGTTGCGCTGGCAGGTATGTTGGGCGTAGGTGCCAACTTCTCGCCGCTGTGGTACACGATGCAGCATCAGCCCGAAACGATTCGTGGCGGCTCGGAGCTGGCCGTAGTCGAAGAGGGTGCCGAAGGTCTTGATCTGCAATACGCCACAGCGTGGAGCTATGGTCGCACTGAGAGCCTCAACCTGCTCATTCCCAACCTGATGGGTGGTGCGTCGAACGAGCCTTTTGCCGCTGATGGCGAACTGGCCGAGGCTCTGCGTGAGTATGGTCTGCAACAGGTGGCACAGCAACTGCCGCGCTATTGGGGCGATCAGCCCTATACGGCAGGTCCGACCTATCTGGGTGCGGCGGCGATCTTCTTGGCTGTCTTGGGTTGCTTCATCCTGCGTGGTCGCGCGAAATGGTGGTTGGTTGCCGTATCGCTATTGGCACTGTTGCTCTCGTGGGGTCGCAATATGATGTGGCTTACCGAGCTGTTCTACAACTATTTCCCTGCATACGATAAGTTCCGAACCGTATCGATGATTCAGGTCATCATCCAGTGGAGCATACCTCTGTTGGCGGCATTGGCACTCTCGCGCCTTGCCGATGAGGATTGCGACCGCAAAAAGGCCGAACGCGGACTCTATTGGTCGGTGGGCACGGTCGGAGGTCTTTGCTTGGTGATTGCGCTGTTTGCAGGCTCGATTTTCGAGTTCGGGCAGGCCGAGGCCGAGGTAATGATGACCGACGAGTGGCGTACGATGCTCTCCTATCAGCAGGGTGGCGAACAATATATCGCACAGGGTCTGCACGAAGAGATGGGTATGAAGACCGCCGAGGCGATGGCCGAGGAGCGTGCTGCAGTGGCTTCGGCCGATGCGTGGCGTTCGTTGGCATTTGTGCTGATTGCAGCGGCAATGGTATGGCTCTATCTGCGTGGCAAGATGCGCTATGCGGTGGCAATGGTGGTGCTGGTGGCGGTGATGAATATCGATTTGGTTGCTGTCAATCTGCGCTATCTGCCCCATTCGGCATTTGTCAGTGCGCGTAAAACCGAGGTCGTGCCCAACGAGGCCGACAAATATATTATGGCCGACAAGGAGCCCGGTTTCCGCGTGTTGAATCTGACGGTTTCGCCCTTCAACGATGCTACGACATCATATTTCCACCGTTCGGTGGGCGGCTATCACGGTGCAAAGTTGAGCCGCTATCAGGATATTATCGACAACTACCTCTCGACGGTCAATTACGGCATCGACTCGACGGCGCAGAAGGTGCTCGATATGCTCAATACGAAGTATATGATCGTGCCCACCGCGCAGGGTCGCATCTCGCTGACCCCCAACACGACACGTTGCGGTGCGGCGTGGTTTGTCGATCGCATCTACCTGACCGAGAGTCCGCGCGACGAGATCGATGCGCTGGCCGAGATCGATCCCCACTCGGAGGCTGTTGTCGATGCGCGTTGGGCCGAGGAGGTTGCCGCGATCGATTTGAGCGAGGAGTTCACCGCCGCAATCGACCTTGTGGAGTATCGTCCCAACTACCTGCGCTACGAATATGAGTCGAGCGGTACGGGCGTGGCCATCTTCTCGGAGATCTACTACAACAAGGGTTGGAAGGCCTACCTC
>JAFPAT010000047.1 GCA_017425655.1 Rikenellaceae bacterium
GACGAGCAGGATCCCGTTAAGAAGGCAGGTCTGATTTTCGACTATATCACTGCGAAGTTCCCGTGGGCATCGGCAGTTAACTATTCGTTGATTCCGAACATTCCCGAATACGTTATCGATAACTCGAAGGGCGACTGCGGTCAGGTAGGTCTGTTGATGATCACGATGTCGCGCTGCGCAGGTATCCCCGCGCGTTGGCAGAGCGGTCTGATGTTCCACCCCGACAACTGCAACCTGCACGATTGGTGCGAGCTCTATTTCGAGGGTATCGGTTGGGTTCCTTGCGATCCTTCGTTTGGCCGTCCCAGCCCCATTTTGGAGGCTACGGGCATTGGCGACAAGTTCTTCAATACCGGTATCGATTCGTACCGTATGATCGCCAACCTCGACTACACTCGCGACTTCTCGCCCAAACGTAACTTCGGTCGTTGCGATACTGTTGACTCGCAGACCGGCGAGGTTGAGACCCAGCGTGGTATGTTGTTCGTAAATGTTGATTTTGATTATAGCTTCCGCGTTCTGGAGTATAAATAATCGACAATAGCGAAGACCAAAATAGGAGAGGCCGCCCCGATAAAGGGCGGCCTCGCTCGTTATGATGGGGCGAGTGTTATCGCTTTTTATTGGTCGAATCTTTTGTCGAACATTGACCTTTGCAACAGACCTCGGCCGAGTGTTTGTAGCGTTTGTCGTGGCGGGCATTCTTGCCGCGAGGCATTACTGCGCTATTGTATTCGACCTGCCACTGCTCATACTGTTGAGGAGTGAGAATGCTCTTCAATTTTGTGCGATAGAGCGAATCAACCTCATCGAATTGTGCTTGTCGTTGGGCTGCATTGAGCGAAGAGTCGTGGCGGGCAAGGTAGAAAGCTTCGGCTCGCTGCTTGTTCAGCTCGTGTAGAGCTTTGCGCTGAATGTCGGTGAGAGATAGGCGTTTAGCCATCTCATCGCCTCGTTTTTCGAGATGCTCGGTGTGGCGTTCGCGGCGCATCGAGTCGTGTTGGTGTGGAGTGTCGCTCTTGTGGGCGAAGGAAGAGTTGATGCCAACGGTCAAGAGTGCTGCTGCGAGCAGCGTAATAGGATAAAATAATCTCATAAAGCGTTTAATTGTTAAAGGTAAGTCCGTTATAACATTGAACGCTTCGGCACGTAGAGTCGCAAATTTTGCAGCAGTGAGTGGGCTGTTGGTCTGTCGTCAGACGGCTACTCGCCTCCGGTCAGCCACTTTTTGAATTTCGGCACTCGCGCTTTCGAAATGACGATGCGTTCGGGAGTGCTGACGCTCAAATTGAGTGCCAAACGACTTCCGAACCATACCGAAATATCGTTCAAGGCTTTGCGCGAGATAATAAATTGACGGTTTGCGCGATAGAAATCTGCCTCGGGAAGCGAATTCGAGAGTGCTTCCAATGTGCGGTCAATCGTTAAGACTTCGCCCGTAAAGGTGTGAGCCGTAACGCGCTCCTCCGAGGTGTAGAAGAAGGCCACCTCCTCGGCATTGAGGGGGCGTATGCGGTCGCGAACCTGTACCAAAAAGATATTCTCTCTTGCCTGTTGTTGCTCGGTATGAGCCATCGCATTTGTACGCTCGATGAGTGAGCTGCGCTCGGGCGCAGACAAGCGGTGCAACTTGTCCATTGCGCGGTGCAGATCGTTGGGCGCAATGGGCTTCAAAAGATAGTCTATGCTATTGACCTTGAAGGCTTCGAGGGCGTATTGGTCGTATGCCGTTGTGAAGATGATCGGGCAGGTGATATCGACGTGGTTGAAGATGCGGAACGACTCTCCGTCAGCCAGATGTATATCCATAAAGATTAACTCGGGCATTGGATTCGATTGCAAATAATCGACGCTCTCGCCAATACTTTCGAGTACTTCAATAATCTCAATCGAGGGATCGACCTCGCTCAAAAGTGCGCGTAGGTTGACCGCAGCAGCGGTCTCGTCCTCTATAATCAGTGTCTTCATTTGGTTGGGCGGTGTTTGGTTTTACTCGATGCTGTTCTCGTCGGAGAGGGGCAGACGTACGATAAACTCTTTTTCGGTGCGGATCACCTCTATATCCTGACCTGTGATCATCTGCCAACGCGAAGAGAGGTTTTGCAAGCCGATACCGGTGCTGATCTCTGATTCGATCTTCGGGATGATGGGGTTTGAAATGACGATAGCATCCTTCTCGGTGCGAATCGTGATGGTCAGAGGATTTGAGCGAGTTATCGAATTGTGTTTAACGGCATTTTCAATAAGCGGTTGCAGAGCCAGCGACGGCATCTGTCGCGACATATAGGTCGGATCAATATCTATGTCGAAGAAGAGTTTCTCGGCATAGCGCACCTCTAAAAGGTAGCGATAGGCATCGATAAATTGCAACTCGTCGGCTACGGTCGAGAGTGTGTTCTGTCCATTCTGAATGATATATCGGAATACGTACGACAGACGTTCAATATAGGTCAAAGCCTTATCGTTGAGCTTCTCGCGCACCAACATCGAGAGCGAATTGAGCGAGTTGAACAAGAAGTGCGGGCTAATCTGGCTCATCAATGCGCTGTAACGAGTCGAGAGGTTCTCGGTTTTGAGCTGTGCATTTTTGATCTCCATACGCTGGCGCTGATAGAGCAGGTCGTAGATGCGGGCATAGAGAGCTGCAACAACATAGATGAACAGACATTTAAGCATCATCATAATATCGAGTTCGCCACGCGGCACATCGGCCTTAATACCCAATATCGGAGCTGCAAAGAAGAATGCCACTACAATTAACAGGCTGACCGAATAGGGTACAAAATAGCGACTCCATAGCGAACCTTTTTTACGTGTGCTACGTGTAACAATCGTAAGCACAACAAACATTAGCAATGCGTAGCAAATAATTTGCAGAGCCGTGCGTGAGTTGGTATCAGGCTTGTCAAATCGTGCGCCGTAGTCGTAATTTTCGCCATTGAGTTTCGAAATTGTGAAGAGGGTGTGGTGTGCGCCTTTGACCTTCGGTTCGAGTACCGTAACCTCCATGCGGTCGCCCTCTTTGAGCCCATATCGCCATATACGTCCCGAATTTACATATACCGAGTCGATCGGACTGCCTTGATCCATAAGAAGGTAGGCGTAGCCGTCAGGCATTATGTGAAGAGTGCCTTCACTTGCAATCTCGATCTTGCGCGCCTCGTTCTCCGCGATCCATTGAGGGCGATCTTTATCGCTATTTTGCGATTCAAACATCACCAACAGATAGGAAAAATTGATCAATAGGCTAACTGCAATTGAAAGCAGAATATTGCTCCAAATAATGCGACTTTTGGGCGTATATTTGATCATAGCGGTATATGTTTTTTGAGTGTAATATGGTCTAACCCAAAATTTTGTATAATAACAGTCCGGTACATAGAGTAGCCATCATAACCATTATTGTTATGATGTAAGTCTCAATGAATGATGGCTTTTTCTCCTGCATAATTGAACTATTTGAAGTTATAAGAGAGGACTACTCCTCGGTGTACCAGCTTGCGTAGAGCATATAGTCGCGGGCGGTGCGCTCGACGATCTCCTTACGCTGTTCGGGAGTGATCTCCTTGACCTTCTTTGCGGGCACACCTGCATAGACGCTGTTGGGCTCGAGCTTCGAGTTCGAGAGCACCAACGCATTTGCAGCGATGATGCAGCCCGAAGGTACTACGGCATTGTCCAAGATGGTCGAACCCATACCAATCAGGCAGCTGTCGCCGATGGTTGCGCCGTGAATCGTTGCATTGTGGCCCACCGAAACGTCGTTACCGATGTGAGCCTGCGAGGGGTTCTTCGAGCCGTCGAAGAGGGTGTGGATCACCGCACCGTCCTGAATGTTTGTGCGGTCGCCGATGGTGATTGCATTTACGTCGCCACGCAGCACTGCGCCATACCAGATCGAGCAACCTTTGCCGATTTTGCAGTTGCCAATGATTGTTGCGGTCTCGGCCAGGAATGTATTTTCGCCAATTTCGGGCTCGTAGCCACGAACTTTTCTAATGATTGCCATAGTGTTATTGAAGTTTAATTTAATCCACAAATATACATATTTATTATGAGAAACGCGTATCTTGACTCTGTAATTTTAGCGTTTCAGTCGGAAGGGCGTTGTGGCGCGCTCGGTGAATCCGCAGGCGCGATAGAGGCGATGTGCCGCTTTGCGCGAGGGATTTGAGGTGAGGTCAATGGTTGCTGCGCCGCGAGCCGAGGCCTCCGAAACGGCCTTCTCGACAAGTGCGCGACCGATGCCTGTGCCGCGTTCTGCGCTATCGACAACAACATCTTCGATCCACGCCTTGCGACCTGTCAGAGTGGGGTAGAGAGCCAGCACCAGAACACCTACGATGCGACCTTCGCGTCGTGCCGCAAAGAGCGTAGCATCGGTCGAACGTGCCACCTCCGAGAAACGCGACGGAACGACCTCTTTTGTGGTTAGTTGTGATACCAATGCGGCTATCTGCTCGGTGTCGGCATCTGATACTGAACGTAAAATTTCAATAGTTATTTCGCTCATAATCAACGTGCAAAATTAATAATTGTTTCGGCGCATAGTTGAGCCTCCTCAATGAATCCCATATGTCCCGACTGCTCCAACCAAGCCACCTCGGCCTGCGGGTGGCGGGTTACAACCGCCTCGGCACGCTCGGTGGAAATATAGTCGTCGTTGCGACCAAATATAAATAGTTGAGGAACATTGAGTTTCGAAAGCATTTCGTTGCGATCGGGTCGCTCGCCCATGCCGCGTAAAATGGCTACGATACCCTCATCTTCGCACAACAGAGCGATCTCGATGCAATCCTCAATCTCGTCGGCAAAACGCTTACGATTCTGCTCGGCAAAACGACGTGCGGCAGCCTTGCGCACCAGCAACTCCTTGCGCCCTGCCACGATTGCATCGATTTCGCGCTGACGGTCGGCTGCCTTCTCTTCGGTGTCGCTGTTGGGCGTTGCGTGCAGCAGTACCAAGCCTGCCAACTTGTCGGCGTGTCGCTCGGCAAAAGCCAGGGCCACGTAGCCGCCCATCGAGTGCCCTACAAGCGTACAACGCTCCACGCCCAGCGCATCCAACGCATCGGCAACCGTATCTGCGAGATATTCCATCGTGTGTACTTCGCCCGTAACCAGCGAGATGCCGTGTCCTGGCAGGTCGAGTGTGATTACTCGCGCGTGAGGGGTGAGCAGATATGCAAACTCGTCCCATACGGTCATCGATTCCAGATAGCCGTGTAGGAGCACAATGCAACGCTCGCCAACATGTGAGTCAGCTATGTGTAGGGCGGTGTCGCTCGCCATTATGAATTTTTCGATTAAAGCCATGATCCGAAGATTCAGAATTCAAAATTCAAGATTCAAAATCGCTTTTGAGTGTGTGGCGAACTCTACTCTTCGTCGCCATCGTCGTAATAGTCGCGTGCCGACTCGCGATGGCGATAGTTGTCCAACTCTTCGTCGTTGTCGTCATCGTCGAAGCGACCGTATAGGTTGTGGCGTTCCTTGCCACTTTTGCGGATTGGATCGAGTTTGTGGCTCTTTTTGCCATCGGCAGTCGAGTCAAAAGAGCGCAGGTCTTTGGTCTGTTTCATTCGTGTAGAATGTTCTATATCTTAAAAGTTGTAGTGCAATGTTAGCAATTTTTTTGCAAAGTTGCTACATCGCGCCCGAAAAAATCGAACGAATTGGCCGAATATACCCAACTTCTCGAAAGTTTTTATTACTTTTGTATTTTAGATAAATTCGCAAACAGCTATGCTAAAAGAGATCGCACTTCACCGTTCGGTACGCCACTTCCTCTCGCGCGAGATCGCACCCGAGGTGTTGACCGATATCCTGCAAGCAGCCACTCACGCTTCGACCGTCGGTAATATGCAGCTTTACAGCATTATCGTTACGATTGATAGCCGTGTGCGTGCCGAGTTGTCGGTTGGAAGTCTTGACGAGTCGGCAGCAATGGAGGCTCCTGTGTTGCTGATCTTTTGCGCCGATGTTCATCGCTTCTCGAAGTGGTGCCGTCAGCGCGATACAAAACCCGAATATGAGAATCTGATGTGGTATGCCCACGCTACGGCTGATGCGTTGCGTGCAGCCGAAAATGCGGCGTTGCAGGCCGAATCGTATGGTTTGGGTATCTGCTTTATCGATACTGTTTTGCGTTCGGCTGATCGGTTGGTCGAGTTGTTAGATCTGCCACAGGGCGTACTGCCCACGGCCGTATTGGCTCTGGGCCATCCTGCCGAAGAGCCCCCTTTGAGCGATCGATTGCCGATGGAGGCCATCGTGCATTATGATCGCTATAACCGTATCACCTCGGCCGAGATTGATGAGTTATGGGCCGAGCGTGAAACATCGACACAGACTATGGAACTGCTGAATCGTTACGGAGTGGAGAATCTGGCACGAATTTTCACGGAGTATCGCTATCCCGCGGCCGAGAATCTGAACTCGTCGAAACGATATTTGGCGACATTACGCGAACAGGGTTTCCTTGATGATAAAGAGTAACTGACGAAAGATGAAGTGTTTGAGTAGATTGATATGCCTGATTGCACTTGCAACTATTGTTGCGGGATGTAGTGTTACGCGCCATATTCCGCAGGGCGAATATCTGCTCCATAAGAATAAGGTTGAGGCCGATGAGGAGGTACCACGCGATGAACGAATCTCGGCCGATGAGATCGATCGATATATCCGCCAGAAGCCTAATAAGCGCTTCCTCGGCACGAACTTCTACCTTTGGACCTACTTCTCGGCAAATCCCGAAAAGGAGAATTGGTGGAACAACCTCAAACGCCGCATCGGCGAGGCTCCCGTCTATCTCGATACGTTGCAGACCGATCGTTCGGTATCGAACATTAAGATCTTTATGGATTCACGCGGATATTTCAACTCCGAGGCCTCCTATTCGATCGACACCACCTCGCGCCGTCGCGCCATTGTAACCTATCGCACTAAACAGGGTCAGCCCTATCGAATCGGCAATATACGTTATCGTTTCCGCGACCGTTTCCTCGAACCGATCATTTTGGGCGATACGACCGAGTCGTTGTTGCATAGAGGTAATGTGTTGGATTTTACGGTGTTGGATAAGGAACGTTCGCGTATCAGTACAATGTTGCGCGATAATGGTTACTTTAATTTTACCATTAACAATATCCTCTACGAGGTCGATACCACCGTTGGCAACTATCGCGCCGATGTTACGGTTGTTGTGCGCCAAAATCTGTCGGGATATAATGAACTCGGTCGCCCGATTTATGACAACAATACGGTCTATCGTCTGCGTAAAGTCAATCTGTTTGCCAATTATGATCCAACCGTTGCGCGTAGCGACAGCAGCTTTATTCATCGATTGGATACGGTCGAGTATCGCGGTCTGAATATCATTTACGACGATAAGCTGAACGTACGCCCCAAGGTGTTGAGCCAGACCATTGATCTCTTCCCTAACCACCTTTTCAGTGCGCAGAGCGTACAGGATACCTACGACCGAATTATGCGTGTGGGCTATTATCGTAGTGCCAATATCCAGTTCGAGGAGGATACAACCTCTACACTCGATACAAAGGTGTCGTTTATCGGAGCGAATGGCGCAGGTGTCGATCACTCGCTCTCGACCAAAGAGGGCTATCTGAATTGCAATATCTTCTGTACGCCCGCATTGCGACAGAGCTATAAGGTTGAGTTGGAGGGCTCTACGACATCGAGTTTCTACGGACTGCGAGGTACAGTCGGTTATCAGAACCACAATATCTTCAAGGGTATGGAGCTGCTCGACCTCTCGTTCTCGCTCGGTTATGAATTTATGAAGGGTGCGGATGCAAAGCGCAAACGAGCCTTTGAAATCGGTGGCTCGGCATCGTTGTCATTCCCACGATTTATCCTTCCGTTTAATATTCGCCGCTCGGCATCAATCTCGAATCCGCGAACAAAGGTTGAGCTGTCGATCAATTCGCAGGATCGACCCTACTATCAGCGCGTACTGTCGAGTGCCTCGTGGAGCTATACGTGGGGTAATGGTCGCTATTCGAACTACGCTCTGCGCCCGATTGATCTGACGTTGATTAAAGTTGGATATATCGATCAGGAGTTCCTCGATCGTCTGCAAAATCCCTATCTGCGCAATAGCTATTCGCAGCAGTTGATAGCTGGTATTTCGGGGTCGTATGTGTTTAATAACCAGATAAAAGATATACACGGTAACGCCTCGAATGTTCGCTTCAATTGGGAGACTGCGGGTAACCTTGTGGGAGCTCTGTCGCATCTGCTCTCGAAGCCTGCACCCGATAAGGACCACTATAATGTCTTCGGTATTCGCTACTCGCAATATTTCCGAACGGACCTTTCGTTCAGCCGCCGCGAGGTGTTGGGTGCCAAGACCTCAATTGCATATCGTTTGTACGCGGGTGCAGGTCTGGCTTATGGCAACTCGACCGAAATTCCGATCGACCGTCTGTTCTATGCCGGTGGTAGCAACTCAATGCGTGGATGGGCGGCGCGTACGCTTGGCCCGGGTAGCGTAACGATCACCGAGGAGCAGAAGATCTATCCGAGTCAGGTGGGTAATATGAAGATCGAGGCCAACCTTGAATTCCGTTTCCCGATATGGGGTATATTCAACGGCGCACTCTTTTGTGATGCTGGTAATGTCTATATGATCGGTCAGAAAGGACGTGAATATCCCGAAGGCTCGGTGTTCCGATTCAATGATTTCTATAAGGGATTGGGCTTTAACACGGGTCTGGGATTGCGACTCGATATCTCGTTTGCGATTCTGCGTTTCGACTGGGGTATCCGTCTCTATGATCCCAATCAACCGATGGGCGAGCGTTGGATTCACAACTTCCGTTGGAAGAATACGGCTCTGAATTTTGGTGTGGGCTATCCGTTCTAATACTAGTATATCTATGTCGCTTCAAGTACTATTGCATTATGGGAAATGATAGACTGATATATGATGACGATGGTTTTGTTACTTGCCAAATATCAGAGCAAGAGCGCAAACTAATACAAGCAACATTTTTTAGCGATCTTGAAGGCATGAAGTCCGCATTGGAAGAGTTGCCTGATAAATCATTTATAGAAGATATTGGGCTGTTTTCTATCCCTACCTCATTATATTGCCTAACTCTTTTTAATGAAATTATTTGGGATACAGCATATTGGGATAACATTAGTCTTAACGAAGAGTATCGCAATGTTGTAGATTTTATGGAAGAACGTACAAAACTGTTTGTAGGTTTCTGGAAAGAATATTTGGGCGTAGATGAACTGATATCGCCTGATATTGATAAATATGATGAGATGGAAATAGCTCGTATGGATGATTCTATAACCGACGAAGATATATTAGATGGTTCCAAATCTGATTTGCTTGCAAAAGGATTCCGAGAGATTGATATTGATCTTTACATAGCAACCAAGCGCGTTGAGTTTATGAAAATAGATAAATTACTCCAACAAGGCGCAAATCCGGTTGTTGATTTAGAAGAAAATTTCTCTTGTGATTATCGCGTTTATTTAGAGATATGTTATGAATTGCATAATTTGATGCCAATTTACAGAAAAGCATATAATGGTGAAGATGTGCGATTAGATTATTACGAATTTACTAATCTTCTTAATTTTGCAGTATATATGAAGATGCACAAGCTTTTTGAAAAATATGAGCATATTTGGGATTCGCAATAGTATAAAAACACCTGCACAATTCAACAAAAGTAACGTATAATCAAACATATTTAAGGTGCATTGTGGCTTCGTGCCCTGCACAAAGAGGTTACTCTCTGCTATATGTCCATTCGTTATATGGTGGCGTGGCAGTTCGTGAAGGTGTGTCAATGTCGGAAAAACACCAAATTAATTGTGAATTTTTAATTGCGAATTGTGAATTAATCAAAAAATGCGTTACCTTTGCGGCTCGAAAAATGACAATGTGGAAAGATTTGGACTGATTGCAACCACAATAAAAAATCGCTAAAACAGCACGTTTTTTATTCCAAACAGCCAATTTTTCCCATTTTATACGTTTAACTTAAAAAGCAGTATAACAATGGGTTTTTTATTTACATCGGAGTCGGTTTCAGAGGGACATCCCGATAAAGTTTCAGATCAGATTTCAGACGCAATTCTCGACGAATTCCTGCGCCACGACGAATACGCGAAGGTAGCTTGCGAGACACTTTGCACCACGGGTTTGGTAGTCGTAGCCGGTGAGGTACGCTCGGAGGCATATGTTGATGTTCAGGGCGTTGCACGTCGCGTTATCAACCGTATCGGCTATAATAAGAGCGACTATCAGTTCGATGCTGCATCGTGCGGTATTCTGTCGGCTATTCACGAGCAATCGTCGGATATCAACCAGGGCGTTGTGCGCCAGAGCGAGGAGGAGCAGGGTGCAGGTGATCAGGGTATTATGTTCGGCTATGCTTGCAACGAGACTCGCGAGTTGATGCCCGCAACGTTGATTCTCTCGCACGTGATTTTGAAAGAGTTGGCAGTAATTCGCCGCGAGGGTGAGGTAATGACCTACCTGCGCCCCGACTCGAAGAGCCAGGTTACGATCGAGTATGGCGATGATCGTAAGCCGCAGCGTGTGCATACTATCGTAGTTTCGACCCAGCACGACGAGTTCATCACCGCAGACGAGGGTATGGACGAGAAGCAGGCCGAGCGCGCAATGCAGGATAAGATCCGCGAGGATGTTCGCACGATCCTGATCCCCCGCGTGAAGGCTCGCTTGGAGCGCGCAAATGACGCTTTGGCAGAGTTGATCGGCGACGATTACATCTTGCACGTCAATCCTACGGGCAAGTTCGTTATCGGTGGCCCGCACGGTGATACCGGTCTGACAGGTCGTAAGATCATCGTTGATACCTACGGCGGTCGCGGTGCTCACGGTGGCGGTGCGTTCTCGGGTAAGGACTCGTCGAAGGTGGATCGTTCGGCAGCATACGCAGCTCGCCATATTGCGAAGAATATGGTTGCAGCAGGCATCGCTGATGAGGTACTCGTTCAGTTGAGCTATGCAATCGGTATTGCGCAGCCTTTGAGCGTTTATGTCGATACCTACGGTACATCGAAGCTCTCGATGAGCGATGGTGAGATTGCAGAGCACGTAGCTCGCCTGTTCGATCTGCGTCCTGCGGCTATCGTGCGTCGTTTCGGCTTGAAGAATCCCATCTTCGAGGCTACGGCATCGTATGGCCATTTCGGTAATCGTCCCTACACCCGCACCGAGAAGCTCGTGCGCGATGGTAAAGAGGTTGAGGTCGAGGTTGAGTTCTTCGGCTGGGAGCGTCTTGACGCTGTTGAGATGCTGAAGAAGGAGTTTGCGCTCTAAAACAACTCATCGACAATTGAAAAAGGCCACGCTCGATAGCGTGGCCTTTTTCATTCTCAATCACGATTGTAGCGGTCAAAGAATGAGCTTTGCAGTGTGCACAATGAAACCGAAAAGGCCGACCATCACGGCCGACCTTCTCTCCCTTAAACCTATTTATTATGTGTACCCACGTGGAAGTGGCATTGTGAAGTGCGACCCGAAGGTCGCGATGTGCTCTGTTAAAGAGCGTTGAGTGTGCCTGTATGCACCTTTTCGGCATCCTCCAGTCCGATCCAATGGAGCGTAAACATACGGGGCGAAGTTGTGCGCAGAGCCTCGATATTGAATGAGATGCGGTGTGAAGTAACCATTACGCCGTCGTCGCTCTTGTCAGTATCGCCGTAATGTACCAAATAGAGATGTGCAATCTCCTCGTCGGGATTGGGACAATAGAGCTTGAACTCGTGCTTTTTGTTGCCGATCGACTTGTAGTCGAGGCGTAGGTCGAGATGCGACTTGCCCACGTGCAACGAATTGATCAATACGGGCGAACACTCCGTATTCGGCTCGCTTACAACGATCTGCTGGCAGGGAAGCACAATCAGGGCGTTAAGCTCTATTGCATAGCCGGCCTTGCACGATTCGGGGAGTTGTGTCGGGGCCAAGTCGCCAATGACGTTGTAATTAATCAGTACGCGGTCGCCATTGACCATCGGAGCGCTTGTGCCGACCTCGTAACCAAAGTCGCTAATGACCAACAGCGCGATACCGTCGTCGCGGATGATGTATTTGTTATTCATTACATCGGTTGAGGTATAGACTGTTCCGTAGTCGATGATATATACCTCATTACTAATATCTCCCATAGCATCGCTTTCGCAACCACTCAAACCGAGCAGTGCGGTAAGGGCGATGATTAGGCTCAAAAGAAATCGTTTCATAATCTTCATTTTCTATATAGACGAATAAAGGTGGCAAAATGTGCCACGTAATTGTAATTTTTTTGCAAATTTTTTATTTGTTGCCCAAATGTAGTCTCAAACCGGCCTGTAATGTAACCGAGAAGGGATTCTCGCTGCGATAGCTCAACGGTTGATTATTGTCGAAGAAGTAGCCTGCGCCCGCTTCGGCATAGATACCAAGACGGTTGATCAGCTTTACCTCGGCACCGATGGCCGCGGCAACCGACATCTGTACGCCTTTGCAATCGATCTTCTCGTTCGGACGAGAGATACCCTCCGATGTTCCTACGCTCATATTGAATACTTTGTTGGCAGCAACGGCACGCTCGACTGCACCTCCTGCACGAGCGTAGAGATCAAACATGTTGCGATTGATGATCTTGTAGCTTGCCGTCAGAGGAATACCTATATAATGTAACTCCTGCGACCACTCGTAGGTGAATATACCCTCGGCTTTGGCTGTCGAGTGCAGATAGGTGTAGGTAACGCCCGATTCGATAGCCCAGCGATCCGTCAGCTCATATTGCAGGCTCGCTCCGACGGTGAATGGAACGTGATGCTTCATCTTCGTCTCGGGTTGTACGCGCACCGATTCTCCCGTACCCATAATCGAGATGACCTCGCCCTGTGAAATGTTGAGTACCTCCGTCGCAACCATTCCCGACTGCGCAAGTCGATTCGACGAAACGTTGAAATTGCCACCAACACCATTCAAATTCGATGCGTAAAGCGCGGTGCTGAAACGATCACTTCGACGTTTGTCTCCCTCCAGAACCTCTTGCAGACGCTTCTGGAATTGCTCGCGTGCGGTATGGGTGTCGTCGGTTTTCTGGTTCGACTGCTTATGATTATCGTTGCTTGCGGAACTCTCGACCGACACGTGATTATTGGTACTTTCGACGGGCTTGACATCCGCTGCCTTTTCGGTCGAATAATCAAATTCGTTGATATCCGAAGTCAGCGTAGCGTTCTCGTTTTGTGCATTTTTAGACGAGGTTTTCGACTCTGATCTCGTCGCGAATCTTGTTTGAGTGTTGGCAATACTTTCGATCGGGTCGGCACTTGCCGGCTCCTCGATTGTAGCCTCATTCGAGGTGGTTGCGGGGTCGTAAAGCACGGTCGCCGAAGCCAATAACTCCGATTGATCGGGTTGGGGTGCAAGGTGGGTTAAACGATTGGCTAACAATCCTATACCTAATAACAACATTGCAGCAATACCATATTGCCAAGTGCGTCGCATACCCAATCGCTTGTGGCGATGTGTTGAGATGCGTATCGGCGCAACGGGCTCGATCGGCTTCTCGGCTGCGGCATCGATCTCGGCCATTGATGCGGCGATGCGATCCCAACCATTGGAGGGGACATCGACACTATGGTCGGCGAGTCGCTCGTGAAGCAGTTGCTCGAGTTTATCGTAATTTTCGTTCATATCTTATCTCATTTTCTATTTTCTCAAAAGTTCCAAAAGAGTCTCGCGAGCGCGTCGGAATTGCGAACGAGCGGTGCTCTCTTTGATGTTTAATACCTCGGCAATTTGGTGATAATCAAGACCCTCTACTGCTCGTAGATTGACAATTGTGCGTGCCGTGGGCGTAAGTTTGCCTATCAGAGCCATCACCTCCTCGGTCGTAAAGTGATCGAGAATGTCGGGGTTGATCACTGTATGGTTGGTTGTTGCGAGGTTACTCTCGATTTCGACTATCTCCAAACGGTTGCTACGACGCAGGTGGTCTAGTGCCGTATGAACGGCAATGCGACGACACCATCCCTCGAATGATCCCTCGCCACGAAACTCTTTTATGCGCGTGAAGATCGTGATGAAGGTGTCGTGCAACAGATCTTCGGCCTCGGTGCGTGAGGGTACATAACGGCACAGCACACCAAATATGAGTCGTGAGTAACGCTCATATAGTTCGCGTCGTGCGCGGTTATCGGCTGTCCGGCAGCCGTCGATTATCTGTTCGAGTTCCACTCTTGCGGGGGCTTCTTTTGTCGGTTTTTGGGTTGGTTTTGCGCTTTTATGCAAACCTTTTATTATATAGACGCAAAAATAGGCAATTTCGTTGCATCGAAGTGCAATTTTTTTTCAAAAAAAGTTTAACTTTGTGCTTTAAGAAGAACGTAAACATATAAAAATATTGAACTTATGAAAAAAATTGGTATCGCGTCGGATCACGCAGGTTTTCAACTTAAAGAGTATTTGATCGGTTGGCTCGGAGCAAAGGGCTACGAAGTGTATGATTATGGCTGCCCGAGCGAGGAGAGTTGCGACTATCCCGATTTCGCTCATGCATTGGCATCGGCAGTTGAGTCGGGCGAGGTTGATGGCGGTGTTGCGATGTGTGGCACAGGTAACGGTATCAGCATGAGCCTTAACAAGCATCAAGGCGTACGTGCGGCTCTGTGCTGGACTCCCGAGATCTCGGCTCTGGCCAAGCAGCACAACAACGCAAATATCTGTGTTGTTCCTGCACGTTTTATCGACCACGACGAGGCTACGGCAATCTTGACCGCATATTTTGAGGCAGAGTTCGAGGGTGGTCGCCACCAGCGTCGTGTCGAGAAGATCCCCGTTCAGGTTGAGAAATAATTTGTAGAGCGATGTACACTGCCGATAAAAAATTATATGTGGCTCACGGCCCATCGGGACAGATCTCGATCGAGGGTAGTATGGCCAATCGCCACGGCTTGATCGCCGGTGCGACAGGTACGGGTAAGACCGTAACGTTGCAGGTGCTGGCCGAGACCTTCTCGCAGGCGGGTGTTCCCTGCTTTATGGCCGATATGAAGGGCGACCTTTCGGGTATCAGCCAGAAGGGCGCGATGAGCGGCTTCATCGAGAAGCGTTGCGCCGAGTTCGGTATCACCGACCCGCAGTTTGCAGGGTGCCCCGTTCGCGTTTTCGATGTCTATGGCGAGCGCGGCCACGCAATGCGTACTACGGTGAGCGAGATGGGTCCGCAGTTGCTCTCGCGTCTGATGCAACTCAACGAAACACAGAGTGGAGTGCTTAATATCGTGTTCCGTATTGCTGATGATAACAGCCTGTTGCTCATCGACTTGAAGGACTTGCGCCTGATGCTCGATTATGTGGCTAAAAACGCCAAGCAATACACCACCGAGTATGGCAATATCTCGTCGGCGTCGATCGGTGCGATCCAGCGTTCGTTGCTGGCTATCGAGAGCGAGGGCGGAGATAAGTTCTTCGGTGAGCCTGCGTTCAACATCTTCGACCTGATCCAGACCGAGGGTGGTCGTGGTGTGATGAATGTGCTGGCGGCCGACAAACTGATGCTCAATCCGAAGCTCTATTCAACCTTCCTGCTGTGGCTGTTGTCGGAGCTGTATGAGAATCTGCCCGAGGTGGGCGATGCCGAATTGCCGAAGCTGGTATTCTTCTTCGACGAAGCGCATATGTTGTTCGATGGTACGTCGAAGGCGCTGGTTGATAAGATTGAGCAGGTGGTTCGCCTGATCCGTTCGAAGGGTGTGGGTGTATATTTTGTAACCCAGTCGCCGACCGATATCCCCGAGGAGATTCTCGGTCAATTGGGTAACCGCATCCAGCACGCTCTGCGCGCCTTTACGCCGAAGGATCAGAAGGCTGTTCGCTCGGCGGCGCAGACCTTCCGCGCCAATCCGTCGTTCTCGACCGAGCAGGCAATTATGGAACTTGGCACGGGCGAGGCTCTCGTTTCGTTCCTCGATCAGAAAGGTGCTCCTTCGATTGTCGAGCGCGCCAAGATTCTCTTCCCGTTGAGTCAGATTGGTGCAATTACCGACGACGAGCGTCGTGTGCTGATGGCGTCGGCTCCCGTTGGGATCCGAGCTTACGATATGGCTGTTGATCGTGTTAGTGCCTACGAGGTGCTGACCCAGCAAAACGCTGAAGCAGAGAAGGCTGCGGCAGCTGAAGAGGAGGCTAAACGTGCGGCTTTGGAGGAGAAGGAGCGTGCCAAGAAGGAGCGTAGCGGCGTAGGTCGCGGTATATTGGGTACAATCGGAAAGAAAGCAATGTCAAAACTTACGAATAAAATCGCAGGAGCGCTCGTTGGAGCAGCTTTATCGCAAATTAAAATTCCAGGAATGTCGTTCTCGGTGAGTAGAGCAGTTGGAATAAGTGGCTTAAAATCAAAAGTTGCTCACGCGACAGGAATACCAACAACCAAAAAAGGTTTGGAAAGAAAGATTGGAGGAGAAGTGTTGAAAGCTTGTGGAAATATTATAGATAATGTGACCGACAAGAAATAACAAACTTTTGCTAATCAATTAATTAAGGTCGCCTTTCGGGGCGACCTTTTTTGTTTGCAACAATTAACTTTGCAGGTGAGTAGATCGCACCTTTGCGGGCTGGGGCGGTCGCCCAAAGGGCGAGCCCGCAAAGGTGTGGCGAAAACTCTGTATTCGCCAATAATTGTGAATCTTTAATTGTGAATTGAGAATTAAAAAACCGCACCCCTTGTGAGGTGCGGTTTTCATTGTAAGGCGAACCTAAAATTACTTCTCTGCGTTGTAAGCAGCCAAAGCCTCCTTCACCGAGCCGTGCTTTTCGAGCAATGCGTGTGCATCGTCGTACGACAGATCGGTCGAGTTCATAATCATACGGGTACCGCGATCCCACAACTTTGCGTTGGTGAGCTGCATATTAACCATACGATTACCCTTAACACGTCCCATACGGATCATAATCGAGGTGCTCAACATATTGAGCATCAGCTTCTGTGCCGTACCCGACTTCATGCGGGTCGAACCGGTTACGAACTCGGGACCTACAACAGCCTCCATTGCGTACTCTGCCTCTGCAGCAACGGGCGAGCCGGGGTTGCAGGTGATCGAGCCGGTCAGCAGACCGTTCTCGCGAGCGTCGCGCAGACCACCGATAACGTAGGGAGTAGTACCCGAAGCAGCGATACCGATCAGGGTGTCGAGCTCGTTAGCGTCAAACTCCTTCAACTCATTCCAAGCCTTGTGAGCGTCGTCCTCTGCCGACTCAACTGCGCTGCGCAGAGCCTTGTCGCCACCAGCGATCAGACCGATAACCAGGTCGGGCGAAACACCATAGGTGGGGGGCAGCTCCGATGCATCGAGCACGCCCAGACGACCGCTGGTACCTGCGCCGATGTAGAATACGCGACCGCCCTTCTCCATACGCTCAACGATCTTCTCGACCAAAGCGGCCATTACGGGGATCGACTCGCGAACGGCCAGAGCTACTTTCTGGTCCTCGTTGTTGAGGTTGGTGAGCAGGTCGGTAACGCTCATCTGCTCCAAGTTGTCATAGAGCGACGACTGCTCGGTAACTTTGATAAATTCTGCCATAGTTTTGTTCTATTGTATTTGATTGATTATTAAGCGTTTTTGTGGTACTCAACCAGACCATCCATCGGAACCTGCGAGATGTTGCCGATCTTCAAACCATAGTTGTTCAGCACCTTCTCCAGCTGGGGACGGAAGAAGTAAGCAATGCTACCTACGAACGAGATGGGGCACTCCTTTGCCTGCTCGTACTGCAAGATGTTGCGCTCAACGAACTCGGTGAACGACTGCTCAACGATCTTAACGCACTCGGGACGATCGATGTGCTTCGAGAGGAAGCGGGTCATGCTTGCCATAAAGCGGTTGGGTTGAGGGCGGGGCTTGTTGTAAACGTTGTTGATGAAGTCGATGTACTCGTAGGGATAGTCCTCGTAGAAGAGTTTGGTCAGATCTTCGGGGAAGAGGCCTTTGAGTACGTCAGCGAGCAGTTTCTTGCCCATTACGGCACCACTGCCCTCATCGCCCAGGATGAAACCGAGGGGACGAACGTTCTTGACGATCTCCTTGCCGTCATAATAGCACGAGTTAGCACCTGTGCCGAGAATGCAAGCGATACCAGCCTCGTGGCCACACACGGCGCGAGCCGAAGCAACGAGGTCGCTGGTAGCTTCGAGCTTCGAGCAACCGAAAAATTCGTTTACAACCTCAGCGAGGGTAGCGGTAGCAGCAGGGAACGAAGGACCGCAGCCTGCGCCATAGAAATAGACAGCCTCGATGCCCTCTTTGGGACCGGTATATTCGTCGGTGAGGACTGCTTTGATCTGTTCGCTGGTCATCATTACAGCGTTGATACCAGAGGTGTAGTAGGAGGTTGCTCCTCCCTGTGCATCGACAACGCACCATTGGGTCTTGGTCGAGCCGCTATCAGCAATAATGTACATAATTGCAATGGTAGTTTTTGAGGGTTATTATTTTGATTGTAATTTCTTTCGAATGACAAATATAATCAATTTTGCTGAAAATCACACAAATTTTATTATTTATTTAATTTATATTGTTGAACTCATTGATATTTGGGGAAAAAGTTATATATTTGAATTGTCAAATTATGCCTTTACGCGACCTATTTGACGACTAACTTGATGATAACCAATAGAAACCGATAAACACAATGAGAAAAACACTCCTGCTGTTGTCGGCGGCTTTTGTTATGCAACTCGCTGCCGCACAACCCAATCAGCCTGCAACCGATAAAGTGTTGCAAAATGCAAAGTTCTCAACTTTCAGCGTTGATAAGGCCACGGTCGTTGATGGCCGTTTGGTCGTAGAACTCAATCAAGGCGTACAGAAAGCTCCTGTTTTCGCAGAAACCATTACCGCTATCGAGGCAGAATTGCGCGATTCGTTAGGCGCGGATTATGCACAGATGCCGATGGATCTGACCGTTTATGAGCGTCCGTTGGCCGATTTCATTACCGATGTTACTCGCGGTAAGGTAGAGGCGCATGATCAGATTGTTCGTAATCTCGATCGTCCAACCTATGAGAAGGGTTTGAGTGGTCGCTCGATTGCAACTTGGGCAAGCCACGGCTGGTTCTATGAGCCGAGCCTGAACCGTTGGGAGTTCCAGCGTGCTCGTTGCCACTCGACCGTTGAGGATATCTCTTCGACCGGCTATATCAACGCTTACCTTACTCCGATGTTGGAGAATGCGGGTGCAGAGGTTTATATGCCTCGTGAGCGTGATCCTTATGGTCTGTTTGCAGTTGTAGATAACGATAATGCTAACAGCAAACTCCTGCGTCGTAAGGGTAAGTGGGAGGCTGTTGAGGCTGGTTATTTGCACAAGGATATTATCTACAACGATGAGAATCCCTTCCGCATGGGTACCTATCTGCGTTTCAAGGCAGACAACCGCAGCGCGAAGAACTCGGCAGTTTATACTCCCGTGTTCCAGCAGCCGGGCGATTATCCTGTATATGTATCGTGGGGTAATGAGGGCGAGAATGCCGGTAAGGCTATTTACGAAGTTCGCCATACGGGCGGTGTAACCCGCTTTGAGGTTGATCAGAAGGCAGATGGCCGCACTTGGTACTATCTTGGTACCTTCAAATTTGCAAAGGGTCAGAATGCAGAACTCGGCTCGGTAACCGTTCGTGCATCGGAGAACTGCCCCGCAGGTGCTGTTGTTTCGACCGACGCAGTTCGTTTCGGTGGCGGCTGGGGCCGTGTAGCACGTGGTAAGGACAATATGTTGAGCGGTGCAGTTGCATTCGCCGAGGGTTCGCGATACTACTTGCAGGCAGCAGGCCTTCCCGACAGCATCTACTCGCCTTCGGGCTTTAAGAATGACTATAACGACGACTATCGCTCGCGTTCGTTCTGGGTAAATCACATGAAGGACCAGATGAACATTCCGATCGATTTGTCGTTCGCTTTCCATACCGACGCTGGTACGACGAAGGACTCGACCATTGTTGGTACTTTGATGATTTACAGCACATACACCGAGGAGCAGAACCGTATGAGCAACTTCACCGACGGTCGTCCGAAGATGTTGAGCCGCGATTTGGCAGATGTTGTTCAGACCCAAATTTGCGATGACGTTCGCGCTCTGCACGAGCCCAATTGGCCTCGCCGCGAGTTGCGCGATGCTGCATATCACGAGGCTTGGAAGCCCGATGTTCCCTGTATGTTGTTGGAGTTGTTGTCGCACCAGAACCTGGCCGATAACCGCTACCACCTCGATCCTCGCTTCCGTTTCACCGTAAGCCGTGCGATCTACAAGGGTATGGTTCGTTTCCTCAATGGTGGCGACTGCGTTATTCAGCCTTTGGCACCCGTTGAGTTTGCTGTAACTCCCGTTAGCGGCCGTAAGGTGCGCCTGACTTGGACCGAGCAGGTAGATCCTCTGGAGCCGACAGCAGTGGCGAAATCGTATCGCGTATATACTCGTCGTGGTGATGCAGGTTTCGACAATGGCGTAGTTGTAAATGGTACTTCGTACGATTTCGAACTTCCCGAGTGGGGTGTTCAGTACTCGTTCCGCGTAGCAGCAGTGAACGAGGGTGGCGAGAGCTTTCCCTCGGAGGAGATGACCGCGTGCCTCTATGAGGGTCAGCGTCCCGTGCTGATTGTCAATGGCTTTACACGTGTTGCTGCTCCCTTGTTCTTTGATCAGGGTGAGATGGCAGGTGTAGCTTGGTGGGAAGACGAAGGTGTTGCCGACAATATCAATACTTATTGGGTAGGTAAGCCTTACGACTACTACCGTGCAAATGATTGGCTCGATGACGACTGCCCGGGTTGGGGCGCAAGCGGCTCGGAGGGCTTCAATGTAGTTGTTGCCGGTAACAAGTTCAACTTCACTACCGTTCATGGTGAGGCTCTGGCCGGTGCAGGTCGCGGTTTCGTTTCGGCAAGCCGTGCAGCATTCGAGAATCCGAAGTTTAATTCGGCTCCTTATGCCGCTGTTGACCTGATTATGGGTGAGCAGAAGACTTCGCGCCTTTATAATGTAGCTATTGAGCCCGACTTTGCAGTATATACTCCCGAGATGATGGCCGCATTGCGTACTTTGCAGGATCTGCGCGTTCCTCTGATGATTACCGGTGCGTACGTCGGCAGCGATGCGATTATCGAGAACGATACGGAGGTGCAGAAGTTTATGAAGGAGGTTCTGCACTATCAGCAGCGCAACAACCATTCGAGCCAGACGGGTGTTGTGATGGCAGTTGATACCGATCGCAACGGTTTCGCTCTGCCTTCGTGTACCTTTATGACGCAGGAGGGTCGTGCACAGTATCGTGTTGAGGCTCCCGATGCATTGGAGCCTACCGATAAGAAGGGTATGCGTTTGTACCGCTACTCGGATACCAGCATGAATGCCGGTGTTGCTTACGAGGGTGATCAGCGTATTCTGGTTCTGGGTTTCCCCTTCGAGTCGATCATTGGCGAGCAGGATCGTGTTCGCGTAATGGACGGCATTATGAAGTTCCTCGTTAAGTAGTAACTCGACACAAAATCGAAATAATTGATAGTCTAAATTAAATATTAACCAACGGGGGCGAGTCGATAAAGCCCGTCCCCAACAAAACCATTAAAAAACATTATGGAAAAATTGATTACCTGCTTTATCGCCAATGGCCCCGAGGCCGAACTGGCAAAGACCAAGAGCCAGCTGGCTGAAAACGCAATCGTTGCAGAGGTGTGTGTTGCCGGCGATCTGAACAAGACCGAGACCCTGCGCAAGATCGCAGCCGAGGTTAAGACCGCTTACACTATGTTCTACACCAAGCCGTTGGCATTGCAGATGGGTTACTACTCGTTGGATCGTTTCGTAGAGGTTGCAGAGGATACTGATGCAGCTATGCTCTATTCGAACTACTACGAGTGCAAAGAGGGTAAGACTACTGCTCACCCCGTTATCGATTACCAGGCAGGTTCGCTGCGTAACGATTTCAACTTCGGTTCGGTATTGGTAGTTAAGACCGACAAGCTGCGCAAGGCTGTCGAGGCTATGGACGTTGATTACGAGTTTGCTGCAATGTACGACCTTCGTTTGAAGCTGTCGTTGCAGGGCGAGATTCTGCGTCTGGCAGAGTTCCTCTACACCGAGGTTGAGATGGATACCCGCGCTTCGGGCGACAAGATGTTCGACTACGTGAACCCCGCAAACCGTGCCGTTCAGATCGAGATGGAGAAGGCTTGTACCCAGTACTTGAAGGACGCTGGTGCTTACTTGGAGCCCAAGTTCGAGGATATCGACTTCACCGAGTGCGACTTCCCCGTTGAGGCATCGGTTATTATCCCCGTTCGTAACCGCGTTCGTACTATCGCTGACGCAGTTAAGTCGGTTTTGATGCAGAAGACTTCGTTCCCCTTCAACCTGATCGTTGTGGATAACCTTTCGACCGACGGTACTACCGAGATTTTGAAGGAGTTGGCAGCAACTGACGATCGTCTGGTTCACATCATCCCCGAGCGTGAGGATTTGGGTATCGGTGGTTGCTGGAACCGTGCTATTATGGACGCTCGTTGCGGTAAGTTCGCCGTTCAGCTCGATAGCGACGATATCTACATCGACGAGAATACCCTGCAGAAGGTTGTTGATGCATTCTACGAGCAGAAGTGTGGTGCCGTTATCGGTTCGTACAAGATCGTTAACTTCCAGCTCGAGATGCTGCCCCCGGGCATCATCGATCACCGTGAGTGGACTCCCGACAATGGCCGTAACAATGGTCTGCGTATCAACGGTTTCGGTGCTCCCCGTGCATTCTATACTCCTATGTTGCGTTCGATCAAGTTGCCTAACACCAGCTACGGTGAGGACTACGCAGTTGTATTGTCGATCTCGCGTAAGTATCAGATCGGCCGTATCTACGAGCCTCTGTACTTGTGCCGCCGTTGGGAGGATAACTCGGACGGTAACCTCTCGATCGAGAAGGAGAACAGCAATAACCTCTTCAAGGATCGCGTACGTACCATCGAGTTCCGTGCTCGTCAGCGTATGAACAAAAAGAACTAATAGGCTATGTTGCAGCAGAAAGTAAAAGAACTTTTCGCTTCGCAGCTGGAGCAGTGGCCTATGGCACGCCGTAACTTCGACGACCTGAATTCGGTTCAGGTCGCCGAAGTGCGTTTTGATGCTTGCCGTATGCCGATCACCTTCAATGCAGGTCGTATTCGTTCGACCGCTGCGAAGGTTGATAAGAAAACCATCGCAGAGCGTCGCTGTTTCTTGTGCGGCGAGAACCGCCCCGCAGAGCAGGAGGGTATCGAGTATGGTCGTTATACCATTTTGATCAATCCCTTCCCCATCTTCAAGAACCACTTGACTATTCCCGATAGCAGCCATACCGACCAGATGATGAACGCCGAGCGTATGGGCGAGATGTTGGATCTGGCTCACGATCTGTCGGATTGGGCAATCTTCTACAATGGTCCCAAGTGCGGTGCATCGGCTCCCGACCACTTCCATTTCCAGGCAGGTGATCGTGGTGTAATGCCCGTTGAGGAGGAGATCAAGAAGGCTGATAAGATTCTCTACAAGTCGGAGAAGCTGACAGTGAAGACCATCGACAACTACGTTCGCAAGGTTGTGATCCTCGAAGGTAAGGAGCGCGACGTGCTGACCGAGGCTGTTGAGAAGGTTATGAAGGCAGTAGGTGAGGTCGTAGTTCGCGAGCCCGAACCTATGGTAAATATTATTACGGTATGGGACGAGTGTGAGTGGCGAGTAGCGGTATTCCCGCGTCGTGAGCACCGTCCGTCGCAGTTCTTCTTGGAGGACGAGGCCGAAAAGATCGTATTCAGCCCCGGTGCTGTCGATTTTGGCGGTATTATGATTCTGCCTCGTAAGGAGGACTTCGACCGTCTGCAAGTCGAGAAGGAGACAATTGCCGATATGTTCGGTCAGTTGTCGTTCACCGATGAGCAGTTTGCAGAATTAACTAACAAAATTGCAGAGTTTTAATCCTATGAAACTTTCAGTAGGTATTATGTTTTCGCCCACCATCAGCTTCTGCTTGAAGGGTGCATTTGAGTGCGCGGGCGAACGTTTCGAGGGTCAGGGCACCGTGAAACTTGCCGAGGGTGGCGCAGTATTGACCACCGCAGCAGGAGAGCGTAAGGTGTCGCTGCCGTTGGAATTTACTCCCGTTGATTATGAGACGGCTGAGTTCGAATTGCAGGACGTAGTAATCGGTATCAACTTCCATTGGGAGCGTAAGGAGAATCAGTCGTTCCGTGGCGCACTGCGCTTCATCGAGGAGGATGAGAAGCTGACCGCTATCAATGTTTTGGATATCGAGGACTATCTTTTGAGCGTAATCTCGTCGGAGATGAGCGCAACCTCGTCGTTGCAGCTGTTGAAGGCTCACGCGGTGATTTCGCGTAGCTGGTTGATCGCACAGATCGAGAAGTCGGCAGAGTTGGAGCAGGCAAAGACCGATTATAAGACCGAGACCCGCACCGATGACGAGTATGTTCGTTGGTTCGACCGCGAGGATCACGTCAATTTCGACGTGTGCGCTGACGACCACTGCCAGCGTTATCAGGGTATTAACCGTGCATCGACCGAGGTTGTTCGTCAGGCTATTGCCGAGACCCGCGGTGAGGTTGTTGCTTACAACGGTAAGACTTGCGACGCACGTTTCTCGAAGTGCTGTGGTGGTGTTGCCGAGCGTTTTGAGAATGTTTGGGAGCCCGTTGTTCACCCCTATTTGACCAAGGTTTACGATGCAGCTGTTGAGGATCCTTCGTGGGATCTGACCGTTGAGGAGCAGGCTCGTAAGTGGATCACCACTTCGCCCGAGGCTTTCTGTAACACAACCGATGCAAAGGTTCTTTCGGAGGTGCTCAATACTTACGACCAGGAGACTCAGAACTTCTATCGTTGGACCGAGGAGTTCACACAGGAGGGTCTGTCGGATCTGATTCGTGAGCGTCTGGGTATCGACTTCGGTACTGTTACCGATCTGATCCCCGTTGAGCGTGGTGTTTCGGGCCGTTTGATCAAGTTGAAGGTTGTTGGTACCAAGCGTACGATGACCATCGGCAAGGAGTTGATCATTCGTAAGGCCTTCTCGCGTTCGCACCTCTACTCGTCGGCATTCGTTGTTGATCGCCGCGAGGATGGCGGTTTCATCCTGCGTGGTGCAGGTTGGGGCCACGGTGTAGGTCTGTGCCAGATTGGTGCTGCAGTGATGGGTGCCAAGGGTTACAACTATCGCGAGATTTTGGAGCACTATTTCCGTGGTGCAAAGATCGAGAAGAAGTATTAATCGAAACTGTAAACTTAATTTCATAAGAAATGAACGAAACAAAGAAATTTTGGGGTAGCCCGATGACGTGGATTCCTACCTTGTATTTTGCACAGGGTATTCCCTACTTCATCGTGAATAACATCTCGGTAATGATGTTTACCAAGATGGGTGTGCCCAATGGCGAGATGGCTCTGTTCACCTCGTTGCTCTATCTGCCTTGGTCGCTTAAGCCTTTCTGGAGCCCCTTTGTAGATATTTTCAAGACCAAGCGTTGGTGGACTATTTCGATGCAGATCCTGATGTCGCTGGCATTCATTCTGTTGACGCTGACCATTCCGCGTCCCGATGTTGAGATGATCGCTTCGGGTCAGACTCCGATCAGTATGTTCACAATCACGCTGTTGTTGTTCGTAATCACTGCATTCGCATCGGCTACGCACGACATCGCAGCTGACGGTTTCTATATGTTGGCTCTCTCGTCGGGTGATCAGGCGCAGTTCGTTGGTATCCGTTCGACCTTCTACCGTCTGGCATCGATCTTTGGCCAGGGCGTATTGGTATGGTTGGCAGGTGTTATCGAGAACAGCACGGGTGATATTCCCAACTCGTGGAGAATTACGATGCTCGTTACTGCTGTGATTTTCAGCTTGGTAACCTTGTATCACACCTTCATCGTTCCTCGTCCGACGACCGATACTTCGTCGCTCAAAGGCGAGAAGGCAACCGTTGGTGCTATCTTCAAGGAGTTTGGTCGTACGTTCAAGACCTACTTTATGAAGCCCGGTGTGGTTCTGGCAATCGTATTTATGTTGCTTTATCGTCTGCCCGAGGCATTCTTGTTGAAGTTGTGTATGCCCTTCTTGGTAGCATCGCGCGATATAGGTGGTCTGGGTATGTCGACTGCAAATGTAGGCTTGGCATACGGTACTATCGGTGTGATCTTCCTGACCGTTGGTGGTATTCTGGGTGGTATCTTCGCGTCGCGCCTGGGCTTGAAGAAGTCGTTGTGGGTGATGGCAGCTTGTATGACACTGCCTTGCTTGACCTTCGTATATCTGTCGATGGCTCAGCCTACTAATATCGTAGCTATCTCGACTGCAATCGCTATCGAGCAGTTTGGTTACGGTTTCGGTTTCACGGCTTATATGCTCTATATGATGTACTTCTCGGAGGGCGAGTTCAAGACTTCGCACTACGCAATTTGTACAGCATTTATGGCATTGAGTATGTTGTTGCCGGGTGCAGTTGCAGGTTACATTCAGGAGGCTATCGGTTACGTTAACTTCTTCTGGATGGTTATGGTTTGCTGCATTGGTACGCTGTTCGTATCGGTTTTGGCTTACCGTAAGATCGATCCTACCTACGGTAAGAAATAGTCGGAAATATGATTTTTCGATAACAATATTTTAGATAGTTAAGGTTAATGACAGCTCCGCCTGATCCGCAAGGATCGGGCGGACTTTTTTATTAAAGGTATAGGCGCTCTTTTTAATAAATAGGTGTAATATTTCAGTTGTGAGATTCGTTTTTGTTGTGGCGAATTATTATCTTTGTAATATTAAAAGACAAAATAGAATTATGCTTGAACTCTTTGAAAAATATAAGAAATATCTGCCTGCGGCCATTGGCGTTGTGGCAGTTGCGCTCATTGTCGTAACGTGGATTTTGTGCCCGAGCGGTGTTGTTGAGGAGCAATCCGAAGCGCCTGAACATAAGATTGTTATCTATGGCATTGTGGCTGATAGCCTGACGCTCGAAACGGGCGAGATCGGCGACGGTCAGACGATGGGAGCGCTGCTGGGTGGCTACGGCGTGAGTGCGCAGATGGTCGATAAATTGAACACCGCTTCGAAGGATATTATGCCACTGAATAAGGTTCGAGCAGGTCGTCCCTATACCGCCTTTATCGAGGAGGATACGGTGGCCGGTGTGCGCACTCTGCGCCATCTGGCTTACGAGAAGAATGCTATTGATTATGTCGTATTCAACTTTATGACCGACTCGGTGTCGGTTGTCGAGGGCGCGAAGGAGGTTACAACGGTCCGTGAGCGCGATACGGTAACGATCACTTCGTCGCTGTGGGGCGCGATTATGGCAGCAAATCTACCTTATGAGCTGGCAGCCGAGATGGAGGATATCTATCAGTGGTCGATCGATTTCTTCTCGATTCAGCCGGGTGATCGCTTTACGGTGATCTATGATCGACAGATGGTCGATACGGTCGATGTCGGTTTGGGTCGTGTTTGGGGTGCTGAATTTGTGCAAGGCGGAAAGTCTTACTACGCTATCCCCTTCAAGCAGGGTGAGAAGGTCCAATATTGGGACGAGCAGGGCAACTCGTTGCGCAAAGCTCTGTTGAAGGCTCCGTTGAAATATTCGCGTATCTCGTCGCGTTTTACATATCGCCGTTTGCACCCCGTTCATCGTGTCTATCGTGCCCATACGGGCGTTGATTATGCTGCACCGTCTGGTACACCCGTTATGGCAGTGGCTGATGGCGTCGTGGTCTTCAAAGGTTGGGGCGGTGGCGGCGGCAATACGCTGAAAATTAAGCACGCTGGCAATTTACAATCGGGTTATCTGCACCTGCGCGGATTTGCAAAGGGTATTAAGCAGGGTAGTCGTGTGAGTCAGGGCGATGTGATCGGTTATGTTGGTTCGACAGGTACATCGACGGGTCCTCACCTCGATTTCCGTCTGTGGCGCAATGGCACGCCTATCGATCCGTTGAAGGTGCCGTCGGAGCCTTCGGAGCCGATTAAAAAGGAGAATATTGAGTCCTTTGAGTATGTTCGAGAGCGCATTATGGCCGAGTTGCGAGGTGATTCGATTGCGGTGGAGGATATGATTGTTCAGCTTGATTCAATCCCTGTACAGGCGGTTGCACCGACCGAAGAGGCGATCGCCGAGGTGGCAAAAGATGAGAAAAAGTAGTTCTATGGAGCGCATAGGTATAGTCATAGTCGCGGGTGGTAGCGGTAGCCGTATGGGCGCTGCGTTGCCCAAGCAGTTTTTAGATATTGCGGAACGCCCAGTTTTGGTGCGTACGGTCGAGCGTATGCGCGAGGCACTGCCCGAGGCCGAAATCGTTGTGGTATTGCCCAAGGCGCACGTGGAGCTGTGGCAGGAGTGTTGCCAAAGGGCAGTGTGCAAGGTGGAGCATAGTGTTGCCTTTGGTGGTGCGACACGTTTTGACTCGGTTGCATCGGGTATTGCCGCTTTGAGCGACGATTGTACGCTGATAGCCATTCACGATGGTGTTCGACCGCTGTTGTCGTGTGAGATGATACTTCGAGGTGTGAAGTGTGCTGCGGAGTGCGGATCAGCAATTCCCGTAATTCCCGTTGTCGATTCAATTCGCGCGGTGGATGCCGATGGCTCGCACGTTGTTGATCGAAGTCTATTGCGCGCGGTGCAGACTCCGCAGATATTCCGTTCGGATCTGCTCCGAAAGGCATACGAGGCGGTCGGTGCACGTTTGGAGGATCGCTCGAAGGCTACAGATGATGCATCAGTCGTTGAGATGTATGGTGAGAAGGTCGCGCTCTATGAGGGCGAACCAAATAATCTGAAACTTACAACGCCGACCGATTTGAGCATTGCGGAGGTGCTTTTGCAAAAGCGATAAACATTTGCCGATGCGAAAAGCCTTTTGCCGAGGCGATTGTGGCAATTGGTCGGGTGAAAATAATTATCTAAACATACGAACAATGGAGCAGATATTCAAATACTCATTTGGAGGCAGAATACGTTGGATCTCGACAATGCTTTTGGTGTTGATCGTGGCGATGGTCTTTGCGCTCTATCTGCTCTATGACGGAGGGTATATCTCGGCGTGGTTTTTGAGTATTACGGTGGCTATTGTCGCACTCTGTGTTCTGTCGATTCCGCGCCATATACGTATTGATGATGCACGAATCGAGATACATTGTATCCTCGAAATGACCGAGATAGAGTTGATCGATATCGTCTCGGTCGAGCGTGTTGAACGCCGAGAAATGAGATGGACACTCCCCATTATGGCGAGCTTCGGTCTGTTTGGTTATTATGGTTACTATCTGAATCTGCGCACGCTCGATTGGGTGCGCGTATATGCTTCGCAGTGGTCAAATTTAGTGATGATTGTCGATAACTGCGAACAACATTATTTAGTCTCAACCGATGATCCCGATTGCCTGATTGCTGCTATCGAACGGGCTCGTACAAACGCTTTGGAGGCCCTGCGAGTGGTCGAACAAGAGGGGGCAGAATAGTCGTTAAGTCGCTATTAAGGGTTGATAGTGCATCTTCGGAGTCAATTAACTGCCTTATTTTTTGGATTCTATTGCATAATTTGCTATCTTTGGACAATTTGTGAATCGTATGGCAAAATCGAATCCTTGGTTTGCGCCTTTGGCGTGGCTTTATAAGATGGCAATCACGTTGCGCCATCGTCTTTTCGATTGGGGTATTCTCCCGACCGTACGATTCGATATACCCATTGTCTGCATAGGTAACATAACCGTCGGAGGTACGGGAAAAACGCCTATGGCCGAGATGGTTCTGGGTCATTTGAGTCAGACACACAAGGTGGCTCTCATCTCGCGCGGATATGGTCGCAAGACCAAAGGATATATCGAGGTACAACCCGATATGCACTATATCGAGGTGGGCGATGAGCCGAAGATGATCAAACTGAAATTCCCCGATGTGCCAATCGTTGTTTGCGAGGATCGTGTGGCCGGTATTAAGCGTCTGCGCGAGGAGCATCCCGAAGTTGAGGTGGTGGTTATGGACGATGGTTTCCAGCATCGTTATGTCGAGGCGCAGATTAATATCATTATGGTCGATTATACGCGACCGGTTTATGAAGATAAATTCCTTCCCGAAGGTCAGTTGCGAGATCTTCCTTCGCAGCTCTATCGCGCTCAATATTTCATAGTAACCAAGTGTAACGATGACCTTACGCCAATCGAGCGTCGCCTGCTTAAAAAGGATTTCCTGAAATATCCCTACCAGAGTCTCTATATGACAGGTATTGAGAGTGGTGCGCCAGTACCTCTATTCCCGGCAGATGCTCCTGCTTCGGTCGAATATGGTGCGGATGTTGTGGCTATGGCAGGCGTGGGCAATCCCAATCCTTTCCTGGCTGGTCTGCGTAAGCATTACAACGTAATCGAGGAGTTGGTCTATGATGATCATCATGTCTATCGACGTAGCGATCTGCAAACGATGCTCGATGCAGCTGGCGAGAGAGGCGTAATCGTTACCACCGAGAAGGATGCAGTGAAGTTGGTCAATCCTGATAAGATCCCTGCACAGTTACGAGCAAAATTATACTATATTCCTATAAGTATCACATTCATAGGTAGTTCGCCTGCGGACTTCCTCTTAAACCTTGAGAAAGATGTTAGAACAAATTAAAGCTACTGCCGAATTCATTCGCTCACAGATCGATGAGTTCGTTCCCGAAGTGGGTATTATTCTTGGCACAGGTCTGGGCGGTCTGGCCGATAGCATTGATGTTAAGTATTCGATCGAATATTCGACTATTCCGAACTTCCCCGTTTCGACTGTTGAGGGCCACAAAGGTCGTCTGATCTTTGGCTTGCTGGGTGGCAAGAACGTAGTTGCTATGCAGGGTCGCTTCCATTACTACGAGGGCTATACAATGCAGCAGGTTACATTCCCGGTTCGCGTGATGAAGTTGCTCGGTATCAAGACTCTGTTTGTGTCGAATGCCAGCGGTGGCGTTAATACATCGTTCCGCACGGGCGATCTGATGATTATTACCGACCATATCAACCTTATGCCCAACCCGCTGATTGGCAAGAATATGGCTGAACTTGGTCCCCGTTTCCCCGATATGCACAATTGCTACGATAAGGACCTGATTGCAAAGGCTACCAATATTGCAGCCGAGCACAATATCAAGTTGCAGTATGGTGTCTATGTGGGAGGTACAGGCCCGACTTTCGAGACACAGGCGGAGTATCGCTATTTCAAGGCGATTGGTGGCGATACGGCTGGTATGTCAACCGTTCCCGAAGTGATTGTTGCACGTCATATGTCGATTCCTGTTTTCGGCGTATCGGTAATCACTAACTGCGGTCTGTCGGATGAGTTGGGCGACCACGAGGACGTGCAGCGTCAGGGCGCAAAGGCAGCCGAGAAGATGACAACACTCTTTATCGAGATGGTTCGTCAGTTGTAAGAGGCAAGACCAATTGTAAAACGCAAGTTTATTAAATTGTAAGTATATGATTAACAAAGTAATATTAGTTGGAAATGTAGGCGCGGATCCCGAAGTTCGCACCCTCGAAAGTGGCGTTAAGACTGCGCGAGTTCGTCTGGCTACTACCGAGCGAATCTTCAACCGTCAGACGCAGGAGAGTACCGAGCATACCGAGTGGCATACAATCACTTTGTGGCGAGGTCTGGCCGAGGTTGTCGATAAGTATGTCCGCAAGGGCTCGCAGATCTATGTTGAGGGTTCGTTGCGTACGCGCGAATGGCAGGATCAGCAGGGTAATCGTCGTTTCTCGACCGAGATTCAGGCCGCGGATCTGAAGTTGCTGGGTCGTAAGGGTGAGGGTCAGCAGACAGCACCGCAGGGTAGTTATCAGAGCCAACCGCAGCCTACGTACGCTCCCCAAGCTGCCTATACCCCGCAGCCAACACCACAACCGGCTCCTGCTCCCGCAATGCCGGCGGATGATGCTGATGATCTGCCCTTCTAAATGGGAGAAAACTAAAAGTCATTACACGCAACAGTCGCTCCGAGAAGGGGCGACTGTTTTGTATAAAATAGGGTAACGGAGCGTAATATCTCACTGCTGATTTCGAATTGTCGAACGAATATTCGGTCGTTTGGCAAAATTTTCGTTACTTTGCAGATTCTTACGCGCGTTACGCGCGCGTTGATGGGTGTGGTATGCAATTTGTGCTACTATATGAGTGAAGAATGAATTAAAATAAAAACGAAATATACTATGAGCAAGCAAGAGGTTTATAACGAGGAAGTTAAGCCCGAGGAGGGCTTTGCAGAGGGCGATGTTGAGCCCAATTGCGAGGGCGCGTCGTGTGCCAATATGGCAGATGATGGCACTTCGACAATTGACGAAATGGCAGATGAAAACGGCGCAGAGTCTGCTGAAACAGAACAGGTAGATGCTGTGGCAGAGGCGTTGGCAAAGGCCGAGGCTGAAGCGGCCGATTGGCGTGATAAATATCTGCGTTTGCAGGCCGAATTCGACAACTATCGCAAGCGCACGCTCAAAGAGAAGATGTCGCTTGTAGAGTCGGGTGGCGAGAATGTAATTAAGGCTTTGTTGCCCGTTGTAGATGATGTCGATCGTGCATTGGCTGCGATGGAGAAGAGCGACGATGTTGAGGCTCTGCGTGGTGGTGTTCGATTGATCGCACAGAAGTTTAATGAGGTTATGCGTCAGCAGGGCGTGAATGAGATCGAAGCAGTCGGTAAGGAGTTCGACGTTGATCTACACGAGGCTGTTGCCCGATTTCCCATCGAGGGCAAAAGTTCAGGCGAGATTATCGATGTTGTTCAGAAGGGTTACAAGTTGGGCGAGAAGGTTGTTCGCTATGCGAAAGTAGTTGTAGCCGAGTAAGCAAGAAAATGAAAATTTAGTGCCGCTCCAATTTGTGGAACGGCTGATGAGATACAATGGAAAAACGAGATTACTACGAAGTGTTGGGTGTCGAGCGTAATGCTAACGCCGACGAGATCAAGAAGGCTTATCGTAAGGCTGCGATCAAATACCATCCCGACAAGAACCCGGGCGATAAGGAGGCCGAAGAGAAATTTAAGGAGGCTGCCGAGGCATACGATGTGCTGTCGAATCCCGATAAGCGTGCGCGCTACGATCAGTTCGGCCACGCAGGTATGAACGGTTCGGCTGCGGGCGGTGGCTTTGGCGGCTTTGGCGGCGGCTTCTCAATGGAGGATATCTTCTCGCAGTTTGGCGATATCTTTGGTGGCCATTTTGGCGGTGGCTTTGGTGGCTTTGGCGGCGGTGGTCGCGGCCACTCGGTCAATCGCGGAACCGACCTGCGCGTGAAGGTTAAGCTGACGCTGGCCGAAATCGCAACGGGCACAACCAAGAAACTCAAAATCAATAAGACGATCGCTTGCGATGCGTGCGGTGGATCAGGTGCGAAGACGGCTAACGACTATAAGACCTGTACTACTTGTAATGGCGCGGGCTATGTAACACGTGTCGAGAATACCTTCTTCGGTCGTATGCAGACACAGGGCGTTTGTCCTACGTGTGGCGGTGAGGGTAAGGTTATTTCGGATCCTTGTACCAAGTGTAGTGGCGAGGGTACTGTGCGCGGTGAGGAGGTTGTCGAGATCCGCATCCCTGCGGGTGTGGGCGAAGGTATGCGCCTCAATGTCTCGGGCAAGGGTAATGCAGCGCGCCACGGTGGCGTGAATGGCGACTTGCAGGTGATTATCGAGGAGATTCCTTCGGAGGACTTTGTACGCGATGGTAACGATTTGATCCATAACCTCAATATCCCCGTTACGATGGCTCTGTTGGGCGGTAATGTCGAGGTGCCGACCATCGATTCGCGCGTTAAGATCAAGATCGAGCCGGGTACGCACGCCGGTAAGGTGTTGCGCCTGCGCGGTAAGGGTCTGCCCGATGTGAATGGTTACGGACATGGCGATATTCTGATTGTTGTCGATTTGACAATCCCCTCGAAACTCTCAAAGGAGGAGCGTTCGCTGGTTGAGAAGTTGGCCGAGCAGCCTTCGTTCCAGCGCGGTGAGCCGGTTAAGAATCAGAATATCTTCGAAAGAATGAAGAATTTCTTCCAATAGCGGAGTAAATGTTGCTCGGAGCATAGTGTAGAGCAGCGTAAAATTTCGTATATTTGGCAAAAAAGTAATAAAGACTAAATGTTATGTTAGGATTTTCACCATTTAAGAAACACGCCAATAAGTTCAACTACACACCTCGCTACTACGACCCCGATTTGGAGGCGTTTCGTGAGCGTCGCGCCGAGAAGGGCGAACAGCTATCGGATGGTAAAGGCGAGAATGTATATGTGGCAGGCGAATATATCCGCCGTCGCCGCGAGGCTCGTAATGAGCAACGTCGTCAGGATGCCGCTGATCGTAAGACACGAGGCATGATTCGTATGTTGATTGTTATTGTTGTTGTGGCGATTGTGATCTTTGTTGTTGTTCCGCGTGTAGCCCAGATGTTTGATCTGGCAAAGCAGAATACGGCAGTGCAGACCGCTCCTGCAGAGGAGGAGTTTGACCCCTATCGTCCGATTCGAGTGGTGCCTAACGACTATCAAGGCGAGTAATACCGCAAAATAAGCGCACAGGAGAAGATTTATGGCTGATCGAATTAAACTGCTACCCGAAGTCGTTGCCAATCAGATCGCAGCGGGCGAGGTTGTGAATCGACCTTCGTCGATCGTCAAGGAGATGATGGAGAACGCAATCGATGCCGGAGCAAGCACCGTAACGGTTAATTGTTGTGATGCGGGCCGCGATCTTATTCAGGTTGTGGATGATGGTTGCGGGATGTCGCCCAACGATGCCCGAATGGCCTTCGATCGCCATGCAACAAGTAAAATATCTTCGGTCGATGATATTTATCGCCTGCGTACGTTCGGTTTTCGCGGTGAGGCGTTGGCCTCGATCGCTGCGGTAGCGCAGGTTGAGTTGCGTACGCGCCAGGCTGATGATGAACTTGGTTCGCAGACGATGATCGACGGCGGACAGTTCCGTTCGCAAGAGCCTATAATGTGTCCCGTTGGATCACAGTTCTATGTTCGCAACCTCTTCTACAATGTGCCTGCTCGTCGTCGTTTTTTGGAGAAAAGCAGCTCGGCGGTGAAGCAGATACGTGATGAATTTGAGCGTGTTGCGCTCTGTAATCCGCAGATTGCATTCCGTCTGTTCAATAATAATGCCCCTGTCTATGATTTGGCAGCAACCAATTTGCGAGGTCGAATTGTCGATGTGGTGGGCAAAAATAGTAAAAACAATCTTTTGGAGGTTTCGGCCGAAACGTCGGTGGTACGAGTTGAGGGCTTTGTCGGTCGCCCTGCAAGTGCCAAGAAGCATGCCAAGCAGTTCTTGTTTGTCAATGGTCGCTACTTCAAGTCGGCATACTTCTATAAGGCGATTGTTAAGGCCTATGAGAAGTTGATTCCGCCGAGTCTTCAGCCCGATATCTTCCTCTATCTCACGATTGATCCCGAACATATCGACGTGAATGTCCATCCTCAAAAGACCGAGGTGAAGTTCGCCGAGGCGGAGTCGGTATGGCAGATTATCAATGCCGCAGTGCGAGAGACTCTTGCCAAAACGGGTGCAGTGCCTTTGATGGACTTTGACGATGAGGGGGCGATCGATATTCCCGTTGCGGGCTCTTCGCGTGCGGGTCGTATTTATAGCGAACCGCGAGCTACAAGTGTCGAGGGCTATAATCCTTTCCGCGAGGGCTATACGTCGCAAGATAGTGGAGCAGGCACTCGCCCGCAGAGTAATTTGTCGGACTTTTCGGGCGAATATCGCGCCACAGCATCGCGTGCGCACGCATCGTTTGCCGATGAGTATGATATGTGGCCGTCGGATTCGTTTGTGAATTCGGAGGGTGGCGAATTTGCTGTTGAGAGTGAAGGTGAGAACTTCCGAGATCTGATGTCGGTCGGATTTGAATCAGCCGACTCGGAAGAGTACGATATGAGCGACTCGATGTCGAATGCGATGACCACAGCAGACGATAGCGAATTCGAGTTCGTTGAGAGTGCCGATGCCGTGCAACAGCAGTTTGCTGTCGGTGAGCCTTCTCGCTTTGAGGATATTATCGCACTTCCGGAGGCATTGGCTGCAGCGCGTTATCGAGGTCGTTTGGTAGTCGTGGATCTGCGTCGCGCTCGCGAACGTGTTAGTTATGAGGACTATCTGGCTATGATGAGCAATGGCTCGTCGGCAAGCCAGCAACTGCTCTTCCCTGAGCGTCTGGTGCTGTCGAATGATGAAGCTGAACTATTGAAGGGGTGTCAGAGCGATTTGACCGCTATCGGCTTTGATCTTCGATTGGTCGATGACTGCACTGTTGAACTGAATGGTACGCCTGCCGATATGGAAGGTGTCGAGATCGATCGATTGCTCTATGATGTGTTGCATGATGTGGCCGAGGGCGACTCGCCGATGGCTGTCCGTCGCCAGCGTTTGGCCGCAATGGTTGCTCAACGACGTGCGGCAGCGATGCGCGGTGTTATCGGTGTGGAGCAGGTGGTGGCACTGCTGGATCGATTGTCGGCGTGTGATAACGTGAGCTTTGCTCCGTCGGGCAAGGCTATTATGGTCGAGATCTCATCGGGCGAAATTCGCACTCGATTGGGTTAGCGAACGATTTAATGGATTGAGAAAGTAAGCAATAGATAATGAACAATCAATTTGGCGGAGGCTATTTTGGTACGCCTCCCATTACGAAGAATCTGATTATCGCCAACTTCATTGTTTGGTTGGCGTGTACAATACTACCCATTGGCGATGCGATTCGCGAGTATGGTATGCTGTATTGGGTTGGTAGCGATAAGTTTCACGCCTATCAATTCTTTACGCATATGTTTATGCACGCCGATTTCTCGCATATGTTCTTCAATATGTTCTCGCTGTGGATGTTTGGTCGTATGTTGGAGATCGATTTGGGACCGAAACGATATATCATCTTCTATTTAGTCAGTGCTCTTGGCGCGTCGATGATGCAGATGGGCGTAGCCTATATTGAGTGGCTCTCGGTTAAGGCTCGTTTGGCAGAGACGGCTGCGGCTTATGGAGTATCAGCTGCACAGTTGGCAAATCAGGTCTTTACCAACTACGCAATGCTCGGTGCGTCGGGTGCGGTTATGGCTGTTATGATGTCGTTCGGAGTGATGCATCCGAATAATATGGTGATGTTGATGTTCCCGCCGATTCCGATGAAGGCCAAGTGGTTGGTTGTGATCTTCATTGTTATCGAGTTCTTGGCCGGTGTTCAAGGCTCAACAGATGGAGTTGCCCATTTTGCCCATTTGAGCGGTATGTTGTGGGGCTGGCTCCTGCTTCGATATTGGAAGAAGACACACCAGATCTATTACTAATAAATCAAGTGCGCAAATGTCTGATTACTATTACTCTTCACCTCACGAAAGTAGCACGGGCCGTAAAAATCGCCGTCGTTCGCTGTCGGGTCGTCTGTTCGATTTTGTGATGGTGATAATCTCTATCGTGGTCTCGGTGTTGGTTCTTCTGACACTTCTGGCACCTGTGGTTAATCCGCATCGAATGTGGATCCTCTCATTGCTTGCTCTTGGCGCACCGCTGATCTATGCTACGTTGATACTTCTGATCCTCTATTGGATCATCCGTTGGCGATGGAAATATATTGTGCCGATGGCGCTGGTGGCTTTGTTGGGCGTGGGTAAAGTGTCGCGTTACTATCGTATTACGCCCGTGCAGGACCACTCTGCACAGCAGACAGCAGCCGAACGACAGCGTGCCGAGCGAGGAACATTCTCGGTGATGACCTATAACATCGGTAATTTCAAGCCCTACTTCGGTATTGATAAAGATCCAGTTCGTGCGGTTGCTACGGGGGCAGAGGTGATCGATTCGCTTGCACCCGATATTATCTGCTTGCAGGAGTTCCAAAGTACGCCTGCCTGCCCGCGCGAGATGTTCGATACGCTGCTCACAAGTCGTAAATATCGCGGTGTGGTGTCGTTGCGATTGACAACGCACCCCA
>JAFPAT010000048.1 GCA_017425655.1 Rikenellaceae bacterium
CAGATTATGTCGTCGATCCACACCGCTTGCTTGGAGTACGGTCGTGAGGGCGAGTACATCAACTATATGAAGGGTGCAAACATCGCAGGCTTCATGAAGGTTGCCAAGTCGATGGTTGAGCAGGGTATCCTGTAATCCGACTCCTTCAACACAAACGAAGACCGCTTCTCGCAAGAGAGGCGGTCTTTTTTGTTGGAAGATAAGAGCAGAGGGGCACCCTGCGACCGAGTCCCGCATTCGCCAATGGTGAACATAAATTTGTAGGATAGAAAAATTTGAAACTTGCATTATAATTCTCTATCTTTGCAAAAAGAAACCTCAAAAAAGCGATAAAGCGATGAAACAATTCAAATTGATACTTTTAGCCGTAGCGGCGATGTTGGCAACAGCGTGCGACGAGGATCCCGAGCCCATCCCGACCGAGACCGTTACCTTCTCGAATGTAATGTTGCTCAACGACGGCTATCAATCGAAGCAGAGCTACACCGAGGGCCCCTGGTACTTCATCAACAATCAGGATGAATATTCATGGCATGGTTTTGCCTTCTCGACCCTCAACGACACAAAGACCCCCGGCGTTGAGAATGAGTTCAGCCTCTTCTCGCAGAGCAAACCTTCGACCTTTGCAATTGCCTACTATCAGGCCTACCTGAATACCCCCGTAACCTTCCGCATCAATGACGGTCAGGTGCGCAAACTGCAATCCATCGAGGTTTGCAACACGACCTTCACCGCATTGGCAATCCGCGACGGTTCGAACTTCTCTCGCAAATTCACATCGGGCGATTGGTATAAGGTAATCTTTAAGGGCTACGACGTATATAATCAGGCGAGCGGTGTGGTTGAGTTCTACGCAGCCGACTTCCGCAATGGCAAGTCTTACATCTGCTCGGAATGGACCAAGGTCGATCTCTCGTCGCTCGGCGCAGTGTCGAAGATCGAGATCACGATGGATTCGAGCGATACGGGCGAGTGGGGCATCAACACTCCCTGCTACATCGGTCTCGACAATCTGGTCTATGTCAAGTAACAAGCATTGTTCACGAGGAGTAGAAACGGCCTTATTGTGTTCTACAAGTCGGTCGGATAGGTATAAAATCATCTCATATTGATAGTTAGAGCCCGGCAAAAGTTGTCAGGCTCTTTTTTATTCGTATCTTTGCGCCGAAAACAAAAAAACGCGAAATAACAATGCCCCAAATCACAATCTATACCGACGGCTCATCACTCGGCAATCCGGGTGCGGGAGGCTATGGCGTTGTGATGATCGCACCGCCCTATCGCAAGGAGTTGAGCGCAGGCTACCGTCTGACGACCAACAATCGTATGGAGCTTTTGGCCGTTATCGTCGCACTCGAGACGTTGCGCTTCGAGGGTAGCGACGTGGTGATCTACTCCGACTCGCGCTATGTGGTCGATGCCGTAAGCAAAGGCTGGGTCTTTGGTTGGGAACGCAAGGGCTTTGCAGGCAAAAAGAATCCCGATCTGTGGCGACGCTTTTTGGCGATCTATCGCCGTCATCACGTGCGCTTCGTGTGGGTAAAGGGACACGCCGAGACGGTCGAGAACAATCGTTGCGACCAGCTGGCCGTAGCCGCTGCAAATGGCGCGACACTACTCGAAGATGTCGGCTACCAGCCCGAATAGTGAACGAATGTATAAACTTAAATATCTATGGCATATTTATACCTTTTAATCTGCTTGGCAGTAATCGTATTCAGCGCCGATTGGCTTGTTGCGGGCGCGGTAACGATCGCCAAGCGTTTCAAAATTTCAGATTTCGTTATCGGAGCAGTAATCGTGGGTGTGGGCACATCGTTCCCCGAGCTCGTTGTTTCGAGCATTGGTGCTTTCAAAGGCAATTCGGACATCGCAATCGGCAATGTGATTGGCTCAAATATCTTCAATGTATTTGGTATCCTCAGTCTGACCGCACTCATAATGCCCGTAGCCGTATCGAAGGAGAATATGCGTTTCGACCTGCCGTTCTGCATCGGCGTATCGGCACTGACGCTGTTGCTCGTCTTCAATCTCTTTATGGGCGGCGAGGCGAAGATCGATCGCATCGACAGCGCAATTCTGCTGCTCTGCTTCGCTCTGTTCTTGTGGAACTCATTGCGCGGCAATAAGAAGGAGGAGGTAGCCACCGATGAGGTGATCTCCAATAAGCAGTTGGCAATCGGTATCGGCAAGGTGGTTATCGGTTTGGGAGCACTGATTATGGCGAGCCGCTTCTTCCTCGACAACGCCATCAAGATCGCCGAGGCGTGGGGTGTGAATGAGGCATTTATCGCTATCACGTTGGTCGCTTGCGGCACATCGCTACCCGAGTTAGCGGCTTCGCTCGTAGCAGCTGCGAAGAAGAATACGCAACTGGCCCTCGGAAATATCATCGGCTCGAATATCTTCAACCTTACGCTGATCCTCGGAATCGGTGCGCAGATCACGCCGCTTACCACTTCGGGTATCACCTTTGTTGATTATGCAGTGATGATCAGTGCCGCTATCGTACCTCTGGTACTCGGCATCAATGGTAAGTTGAACCGTTGGGCTGGAGCCTTGATGTTCCTCTGCTTCGTGGGCTACAACTTCTATCTGATCTCCTCACAGATCGGTTAAGATATTCTATATATTCACACAAAGAGCCGTGTCTTTTCTAGACACGGCTCTTTGTGTTACGTAGTCAGAGGTGCGGATTACATCATACCGCCCATACCGCCTGCGGGCATTGCGGGCATAGGATTGTTCTCCTTCTTCTCGGCCAGCACGCATTCGGTGGTGAGGAACATCGAAGCGATCGATGCCGCATTCTCCAACGCTACTCGCGACACCTTGGTCGGGTCGATGATACCGGCTGCGAGCATATCCTCGTAACGGTCATCGCGAGCGTTGTAACCGAAGGCACCCTCGCCCTCCTTAACCTTATTGACAACTACCGAACCCTCGCCGCCTGCATTTGCAACGATCTGGCGCAGAGGCTCCTCGATAGCGCGCTTAACGATATTGATACCCGTTGTCTGATCCTCGTTGTCGCCCTTGAGGTTCTCCAAAGCAGCCGTAGCGCGGATGTATGCAACGCCACCGCCCGGAACGATACCCTCCTCAACCGCAGCACGTGTTGCAGCCAGAGCGTCATCAACGCGGTCCTTCTTCTCCTTCATCTCAACCTCGGTTGCAGCACCAACGTAGAGAACTGCCACGCCACCTGCCAACTTGGCCAGACGCTCCTGCAACTTCTCCTTGTCGTAGTCCGAAGTCGAAATCTCGATAGCGGCGCGGATCGAAGCAACGCGAGCCTCGATAGCCTCCTTCGAGCCATCGCCATTGACGATGGTGGTGTTCTCCTTGTTCAGGGTTACCTTCTCGGCAGTACCGAGCATATCAATCGTTGCGTCCTCGATCTTCATACCCTTGTCGGTCGAGATAACCATACCACCCGTCAGGATTGCGATATCCTCCAACATCTCCTTACGACGGTCGCCAAAGCCCGGAGCCTTGCAAGCTGCAACCTTCAACGAGCCGCGCAGACGATTCACAACCAGCGCCGACAGTGCGTCGCCATCAACATCCTCGGCAACGATCAGCAGTCCGCGACCACTCTGTGCTACGGGCTCCAACACGCCCATCAACTCCTTCATCGTCGAGATCTTCTTGTCGGTTACCAGAATGAAGGGCTTATCCAACTCTGCCAACATCTTCTCGGTATCGGTGATGAAGTAGGGCGAGATGTAGCCACGATCGAACTGCATACCCTCAACAACCTCAACGTGAGTCTCGGTACCCTTGGCCTCCTCGACGGTAATCACACCCTCCTTATTGACCTTGCTCATCGCCTCGGCGATCAGCTTACCGATATTTGCATCGTTGTTAGCCGAGATTGTTGCCACCTGCTCGATCTTTGCGATGTCCTGACCAACGGCCTGGCTCTGCTCTTTGAGCGATGCGACAACCGTAGCGACAGCCTTATCAATACCGCGCTTCAAATCCATCGGGTTTGCACCTGCGGTTACATTCTTCAAACCTACACCGATAATTGCCTGCGCCAGCACGGTTGCGGTTGTGGTACCATCACCTGCGTCGTCGTTGGTCTTCGAGGCAACCTCCTTAACCATCTGCGCACCCATATTTGCGAACGAGTCCTCCAACTCGACCTCCTTTGCAACCGAAACGCCGTCCTTGGTTACCTGCGGAGCACCGAACTTCTTGTCGATGATCACGTTACGGCCCTTGGGACCGAGCGTTACCTTCACTGCATTGCTCAACGCATCGACACCCTCTTTGAGCAGTTCGCGCGCCTCAACATTATATTTAATCTCTTTTGCCATGGTTTTTCAAAGATTTTAATTGATTTAGATAATAGCCAGAATATCGCTCTGACGCATAATCAGATAGCTCTCGCCCTCGACCTGAATCTCGGTACCTGCATACTTACCATAGAGTACCTGGTCGCCTACGCTGACCTCCATCTTCACATCGGCAGTACCGGGACCTACGGCCACTACTTTACCTGCAAGGGGCTTCTCTTTTGCTGTGTCGGGGATATACAAACCACCGGCGGTCTTCTCCTCTGCCTGATTGGGCAGGATGAGAACTCTGTCTGATAACGGTTTTACATTCATTGTTGTTCCTATTTTTAGATTTTTGTTAGTTTTCTACACTTCTCTGTTTGCGCTCTTATGTAGCGATGTACGCTTTTGCGAGCCGTCTATATCTATATCAATCGGTATGCCAAACCCCATTTGACACGATTTTATGCCAAAATGCGCTGCTCCACCCACGGGCAGTCTGCCACTTTGTCATACACGAGCTCTATCGACGGCTACCCTTCTTGCCACCCTTCGCGGATTTTGCGCCGCGCTGCGGTTTCGAGCCTTTGGCTCGACCGCCGTGTCGCTCTGCTCCCCAGCTATTACCGCCACGCTCGAAGTAGCTCCAATCGAATGTGTCGTTACTACGCTCGGTTGTCGTGCTCTGGGGGCGAGGGGCGGGTTTGCGCTTCGGGCGCTCCGACTGCTCTCGTGCAGCCTGCTCTCGCTCCGCCGCAAAAGCCTCGGCCGCTGCTCGTTCTGTTGCCGTACGCTCCTCACGCGCAGGGCGCATCTCGCGCTCATCTCGCGCGGGGCGTTCCTTGCGCTCCTTGCGAGGTTTCTCCGAGCGTGCCTTTTCAGCTCGTGCGCCCTCTGTAATCTCTGCAACGGGACGCTTGCCCTTACGCAGTTTATTCAATCGGCGGACAACCTCCTCGGCATCGGTAAAGGGCACTGTTACAAACGAGTAGCAATCCGACACCTTCACATCGCTGATATGTTTGTCGCGCAGATCGCACTCACGTTTGAGCAGCCCGACCAACTTACGACCATCGAAACCATCCTTGCGACCGATCGAAAGGAACAGACGCACCGTACCGCGACGATCCACCGCAAACGAACGAATTTCGGGATACTGCTTCTCGTCAAGTTCATTCTTGAAGGCCATTCGCAGCAGGGCCGCCATCGCCACCTCGGGCGTATAGTCGCCCATCAGTTCGATGGCCATATCGGTATAGGTTACATAGCTATCGCTCTCGACCACCTCGGCCATTTCGTCTTTGATGCGCTTGCGTTTCATCGCCACGATATCCTGCGGTGAGGGCAACTCCTCGCGTTTGATATCGACCTTAATGTCGCGCTTCAAGTAGCCAAACTGGCGGAACTCCGACGGTGAGAGGAATGTAATCGCCGTACCCGCATTACCCGCACGACCCGTACGACCAATGCGATGCACGTAGCTCTCCGAATCCTGTGGCAGCGAGTAGTTGATTACGTGCGAAAGATTTACGATATCAATACCACGCGCCGCAACGTCAGTAGCCACCAAAATATTGGCCTGACGAGCCTTGAACTTTCGCAGAATCTTCTCGCGTTGAGCCTGCGACACGTCGCCGTGCAGACCCTCGGCATCGTAGCCTCGCTCCTGCAAGCGGTTCGATATCTCATCGACCGCGACCTTCGTACGGCAAAAGACAATGCCATAAAACTCTGCCTCGACATCGATGATTCGTGTCAGCGCATCGAACTTATCGCTCTCGCGTACCTCGAAGTAGATCTGATCCGTAAGGTCAGCAGTCAATTGTTGCGCCTCGACGCGAAGCATTTGAGGATCACGCATATACGACTGCGACAGACGAACAATTCGTTCAGGCATCGTGGCCGAGAACAGCAACACGCGACGCTGCTCGTTCATCGCCGCCATAATTGCCTCGATATCCTCGATAAAGCCCATATTAAGCATCTCGTCGGCCTCGTCGAGCACCATATAGCTGATTGACGACAGGTCGAGCGAGCCGCGACCGATATGATCCAGCACGCGACCGGGCGTACCCACAACAATATCGACACCGCGCGACAGACGACGCAACTGCTCGCCAATCGACGCACCGCCATAGATCGCCGTTACCGACACACGCTTCTCGTGGTTGAACGAGATCAACTCCTCGGTTACCTGCAACGCCAACTCACGCGTAGGCACCAATATAATCGCCTGAACACGACCTGCTTTGGGTTGCAACAACTGCAACAGCGGCAATCCGAATGCCGCCGTCTTGCCCGTACCCGTCTGCGCCTGCGCGATAAGGTCTGCGCCCTCGCCCAGCAGCGCAGGGATTGTCAATCGTTGAATAGGCGATGGGCTCTCAAAGCCTTTTGCCTCGACCGCGCGCAACATCTGTTCGTCGAGTCCCAGATCGGCGAAGGTCAAGTTTGGCTCAATAGTTTTTTCGATATCTTCCATTTTGGTATGAATTCACACAAGCAAAATAAGGGTGTCTGCAACAGACACCCTAAACATTATCGTCGATCGCACCCATTGGGTATCGACCCGACACGCCACTCTCGAATTACAGCGAGTTTACGTGGAGCTGAACGCTGCTCTTCAAGTTACCAGCCTTGTTCTTGTGGATAATGTGCATCTTTGCCAACTTATCCAACATCGAGCTTACCTTGGGAAGCAGAGCCTCTGCAGCGCTCTTCTCATTGGTATTGCGCAGCGCCTTAACAGCGTTACGAGCGGTCTTGTGATACAGGCGGTTGTGAGCACGCTTGGTAGCGGTCTGACGAATTCTCTTTTCCGATGACTTATGGTTTGCCATAATCTGTTATAAAGTTTTTAATTCTTATTTTCAATTGTTTAGTAGCCCATAGGAGAGTCGAACTCCTCTTTCAAGAATGAAAATCTTGCGTCCTAACCGATAGACGAATGGGCCTTCCTGCTATACTTTCGACCGCGATTACGGTGATTTTTAGCGGTGCAAAGGTACGCAAAAAAGTTATACTTACAAATATTCCTCGATAAAAATATTATTTTTCCGCCTTATTTGTTCGTTTTTACCACTTTACGGACCTTCAGTTTCCGAATTTATACATTCGTTTTATTTCGTTTCTCCACCTCTCGACATCACGCGAACCTCATTACTCCACACCGAATCGGCGACGCGCCGCATCGAAACGGATTGCAATAAAGAGCAACAGCGTGAATGCCAACAGCGACGAGCCACCATAGCTCATAAAGGGCAACGGAATACCCATTACAGGCATCAGGCCGATTGTCATACCCACATTCACCATCAGATGGAATAGCAAAATCGAAGCCACGCAGTAGCAATAGATACGCCCGAACGGCTCCTCCTGACGCTCGCCGATGCGCATCAATCGCAGGATCAGCGTGCCATACATCGCCAACACAACCAGACAGCCCAAGAAGCCCCACTCCTCGCCTACGGTGCAGAAGATGAAGTCGGTATGGTTCTCCGGCACGAAGTTATATTTCACCTGCGTACCCTCCAAGAAGCCCTTACCAAACATTCCGCCCGAGCCGATTGCGATCTTCGACTGATTGACATTAAAATCGATACCCTGCGGGTCGTTGATAATGCCGAGGAACGAGTAGATTCGATTCTGCTGATGCTCTTTGAGCACCGAATTGAAGAGGAAGCTTGTTGTCGGCAGGAAGATCATCGAGCCAACAAAGAGTGCCAACACAATAAATATATTATGCAGGTGTGCGCGATAGGCATACACCGCCACCGCGATAAGCGACAGTGCCGTCGTGCCCAGCAGCGCGTTATATGCCGACAACGGCCAACCGAACAGGTAGTTCGACACCAGATAGGCCACAACACTCACAAGTGCCAGCACCGCCAGATAGATCAATCTCGATTGCCACTCGCCATTCATCAGCACCTCACCCACCGTGCAGGCGACGATCAACAACACGAGCATCGTCATCGGAGTCAGCACCATCGAGCCGATAAACAGCGCGGCAAGCATCAGGAACGGGATACAGAGCCACTTGTTCAGACCCTCGCGGTACAGCACGAAGATAAACGAGCAGAGAACGATACCAGATCCCGTATCGTTCTGCAAGATGATAATCAGCAACGGCAGTGCAATGATCGTCGCCACACGCAACAGATCGCCCAAACGAGTGATCGAGAATGAGTAGGAACTCATTACACGTGCCAGCGCCAATGCCGTCGCAATCTTCACCAATTCAACGGGTTGCAACGAGAAGAAACCAAACTCGATCCACGCCTTCGCGCCATTGACCTCCTTACCGAAGAGCAACGTGCCAATCAAAATCAGCAGACCGCCGATATAGGCCGGGTAGGCCAGCATATGGTAATATTTATCGTCGAGCAACATCACCACCAGAGCCACCACTGCCGACAATCCGATCCAGAGCACCTGCTTAATGTAGAAGTGCGAGAACGAGAATGGATCGACAGCCGCCTCATCGTACGATGCCGAGCAGATACTCATCCAGCCGATAGCGACCAATCCCACATAGAGAAGGATCATCACCCAATCGACCGACAGCGAGAAGACCGAACGCGACGGACCATATTTATCGTTTCTTAACATTGGGATAGTAGATTTTCATCTGTTTAACTTGGTCGATCATATGCGGTCGGGTGATTGTATCCGTGAGATACTTTTCAATCAACAGGCTGGCAATCGGCAATGCGATCGTAGCACCGAAGCCGCCATTCTCGACATAGACCGAGATCGCAATCTTCGGATCATCCTTCGGCGCGAAACTCAAAAATGTCGAGTGATCGCGACCGTGAGGATTCTGTGCCGTACCCGTCTTACCGCAGATATCCAAGCCTTCGACAGCCGCACGGGTCGAAGTACCTGCCACATTGACACCCTGCCACATACCCTCGACAATAGGCTCGAAATGCTCGGCATCAACCTTCGTATAGACCGGCTCATAGAATCGCTGTTCGAGTGAATCGACACCCTCAACCGAGCGCACGATATGGGGGATGTAGTAGTGGCCGCGATTGGCGATAATTGCCGCCAAGTTGGCCATCTGCAACGGCGTACATCCCAACTCGCCCTGACCAATCGAGAGCGAAATAATTGTCTGCGACTTCCACGAATTGTGATAGACCTTATTGTAGTACTCCGAGGTGGGCACACGGCCGCGGGTCTCGTTGGCGAAGTCCGAGTCGAGCGTGCGACCAAAGCCGAACGAACGCACATAGTCAGCCCAAACATCAAGGCCCTCCTTGACGCTTTCGTACTTTTTATTGTCGATGATATTGCGGAAGACGTAGCAGAAATAGGCGTTACACGAGTTGGCAACCGCAGGACGCAGATCGAGCGGCGAGGGATGCGCGTGGCACTTCATCTTGCGATTAGCCGCATAGGAGTAACCGCCATTACAGGGGTACTTGTAACTCGGTTTGAGCACACCCTCCTGCAAGCCGATCAGACCTTGCACCAGCTTAAAGGTCGAGCCCGGAGGATAGTGCGACGACACCGCGCGGTTATATAGCGGGCGATGCGGATCGCGCAGCAACTTATTGTAATTCAGACGCAAATTCTTACCGACAAGCTCATTCGGGTCGTACGTAGGCGACGAAACCATCAGCAGAATCTCGCCCGTCGAAGGCTCGATAGCAACCACACTGCCCACCTTGCCCTCCATCAACTCCTCGGCCAGCTCCTGTAACTCGGCATCAATCGTGCAGACCAACGAGCGGCCCGGCACGGGTAACGAGTCATACATACCGTCGCGGAATGAGCCCTTAATCACGCCGTGCGCGTCGATCTCATTGACCTTCACGCCCTTCTTTCCGCGCAGCACCTCCTCGTAGGCCGACTCCAAGCCACTGATGCCGATATAGTCGCCCGCACGATATTCGGGACGCTTGCGCAACTGATCG
>JAFPAT010000049.1 GCA_017425655.1 Rikenellaceae bacterium
AGCTATCATCAAGTTGCGTGGCCGTTCGTCGTTCCAGAGCCCCTCGTATCTGTCGGTTGAGATGATCCGCTCGGTAATGGGTGGTGAGAAGTTCCGCTTCCCCGTTGGTACCTACGTATGCAACGAGAAGTACAACCACATCATGATGGCTATGGATACCACTCTCGATGCAGAGGGTTGCCACTATCAGATGCCCGTTGGTACCGAAGAGGAGATTGCAAAGCTCGATGCAAGCTACGCTCACTTGTGCAAGATGCGCGATGAGTTGGTAACTTTGAACATCGTTCCCGAGATTGCAAAGTGGGGCGAGATCAATCCCAACTTGAAGTAATTCTCAACTTCCGCAATACGATTACGGCCGACTCGAAAGAGCCGGCCGTAATTATTTATATGTATAGAATATATACGAATAGGGTAGTCACCGCGATTTACCCGATCACAAGATAGGTTGCGATTGAGCAGAGTGTCAGGACAAGACCGACAGCCGACTCGTAGGGGATCAGACGCAGACGCTGCTTGATGTTCATCTCAACGGCACCACCCGTGGCGTGGAAGAATGAGCCGTGAGGCAGGTGGTCGAGCACCGTTGCGCCGACATTAACCAGGGCTGCACCCCATACGGCCGAGATCCCCGAAGCGAGGATCGAGGGGGCGAATGAAGCCGAGGCGATTGTTGCACCTGCGGTGGTTGAGGCTGTTGCGGCTGACATTATTGCGCCCGAAGCGGGTGCGAGCAATAGCTTCGCCGATTCGCCCTGACCGAGTACCGAAATGAGCAGATCGGTGAGCGATGAAGCCTTAATTATGCCCGCAATAGCACCTGTTGCTACGAGCAATACCGCTACAACCGACATCTTCTCCAAACCGTAGCTGATGCTCTCGGTGGTACGTCGCCATTGACGAGTGGCGCAGATACCCACGATACCGCCAACGGGCAGAGCAATCAGAGGATCGATGGCAATATCTGCCAACGGGCGCATAGCCAGCAGCGCGATCACGACCAACGGACCAGCGATCGAGGCCCAGAACGATGGCAGCGACTCATCTTTGGTGTGCGAGATCTGCTCTGCACCTTCGGCCATAGCCGCGCGCTCTTTGGGCATAAGCGGAATGATCAGATAGACCGTTACAAGCAGACCGATAATCGCGGGAACGATATTTGCCGCCATAACAGACGATAGGGGAGCGTCGAAGTTTTCGGCTGCAATGATTGTATTGGGGTTGGGCGAGATGATATTTCCGCACTTACCACCGCCGACCATCGCCAGCAACATCGGGAATTTAGCTACACCCATACGATCGGCAATGATAATTGCAATGGGTGCTACGGTGATAACCGCCACGTCGATAAATACACCAACGGCAGTCAGCAACATTGTCGAGAGAGCCAACGCCAAAAAGACGTGTCGTGAGCCGAGTCGATCGACGATCGTATGCGAGATCGATGCCGCCGCACCCGTTTTGATTAGTACGCCCGACAATACGCCTGCGGCGATGATTCTAACAATGGCGGGAGTGATATCTTTCACGCCCGTAATCATATTCGTAACTGTTCCGTCAAGCCCCATCCCGTCGACAAGACCGCCGACCAAAGCACCCAGCAGAAGACTATAAACGGGTGAAAACTTACGGATAATAAGCACAATAGCCAATATCAATCCGATGATTGCTCCAACTGCACTATTCATAATTCATATTAGATTTTGAGAGTTAGTATTTTCGCAATTTGTGTGGCTGTGCGGCGTACGTTTTCGATAGCCGTATCGCGTTGCATCGCCACTTCGAGGGCTATGGGACCTGCAACAATGGGTAACACAGCGGCAAAACCACTCTGCTCCAACTCCTTGCAAGGTTGCACCGCGCCACCAATGGCAATTGTCGGTATGCCCTGTGCCGTAGCCTCGCGCAGTACGCCACTCGGAGCCTTGCCCATAGTCGTTTGACGGTCGATGCGACCCTCGCCCGTAATGACCAGATCACTGCCTGCAATTATTTTAGGGAACTGCATAGCGTTGAGTACCATATCGATACCCGGTTCCAAACGTGCGCCGAGCAGCGCTTTGAACCCTCCGCCAAGACCGCCAGCCGCGCCGGCACCGGCAATGGCATCGACCTGCACACCGTTGAATCGCTCGATCGCACGAGCATAGTTGCGTAGTCCCTGATCCAATCGCTCGACCATCGCCGCATCGGCACCCTTCTGCGGAGCAAAGACGTAGGCCGCACCTTCGGGGCCATAGAGCGGATTGGTTACATCGCAAGCTACAATGAATTCACATTCAGCGAGTTCGGCACGTGCGGTCGAAGCGTCAATCTTGTCGATGCGCTCCAAAATTTCGCCACCGCCAATTAGTTCGTTGCCCTCTGCATCGAAGAAACGAAATCCCAGCGCGCGTAACATCCCCGTTCCGCCGTCATTTGTCGCGCTGCCGCCAATGCCGACCAAAAATTTGCGACATCCGCGCTTGATTGCATCGACAATCATCTCGCCCGTGCCGTAGGTTGAGGTACGCAGCGGATTGCGTTCCGTGGGTGCGATAAGGGGCAGACCACTCGCTGCCGACATCTCCATAACGGCCGTGCGACCGTCGTCAATGATGCCGTATTGTGCCGAGATCGTGCGACCGAGAGGATCGGCAACAAGAGCCTTAACCAACTCTCCATTAAGCGTTTCGACCAGAGCATCGACTGTGCCCTCGCCGCCGTCAGCAATGCTGACCTTGACAACTTCGCACTTTGGGAATTGACTCTTGAAACCCTCCTCAAATGCATCGGCGACCTCTCTCGACGAGAGCGACCCTTTGAACGAATCAACGGCTATGGTGATCTTTTTCATACCTTACGACTCCTGTTTTAGGCTATTATATGATAACAAAGATAGTGAAATAACGAATTGAACGAAATCATTTTTCGTGCAAATTCTGATTTTTTACCGAAAATAGTGTGGCGGGAGAGAGCTTTCCGCCTCTAATAAAGCAGAAAATAGTAGTAGTGAGTGTGGCTGATTGAAATTACAGACGACCTACTGCGGCGTAGCTGAAATGCGATCCGCGAGCGATGATGATGTGGTCCAACA
>JAFPAT010000050.1 GCA_017425655.1 Rikenellaceae bacterium
CACCTCGGTCTTTGGGTTTAATCTGGTGGTGTCGTGGGTGTTGTATGCACTGCTGGTGGCGGGGTCGTTTCCGATAGCGGCCTATTACGACCAGCCCGAAATGACGCGTATTGCGCCGGTGCTCTTCTTATTGTTGCCGGTCAATGCAATGTGCGTGATCCAAAATACAATCCTCACTCGCGCGTTCGCCTTCCGTAAGCTCTCGACCATTACCTTCCTTTCATCGCTCGTGGCGGGCGTGGTATCGATCACCATTGCTGTTTTGGGCGGAGGCTTGTGGGCTCTGGTGAGCCAGCGATTACTGACGTTGGTGGTCAAGGCGGTGTTGCTCTGGTGGTGGGGAGATTGGCGACCGAGTGGAGGTTGGAGTCTGCGCCCTCTGCGCGAAATGTTTCCTTATAGTTCGCGTCTGTTGGCAACCGATCTGCTGAATGGTATCTACAACAATATCTCATCGCTGTTTATCGGTCGAATGTACACGCTACAACAACTCGGCTACTTCTCGCAGGCGCAGAAGTTGAAGGATCTTCCTGTAACCTCGACCGTGCAGGCAGTGCAGAATGTAACCTTCCCCGCTCTCTCGACAATCCGCGATGATGAACGAAAGTTTGCCGAGAGTTATCGTCAAGTATTGATGGTTACGGCTTTTGTCATGATCCCGATGATGGCGGGATTGATCGCTGTGGCTGACGATATGTTTGCGCTGATTGGCGATAAGTGGCGACCGACCGTTCCCTATTTCCGCGCGTTGTGTCTTACGGGCATCACGCAACCGATAGCTATGATCGCTTACAATATCCTCAAGGTTCGCAGTAATGGTCGAATAATATTCCGCTTGGAGGTGGTTAAAAAGTTGATAATGACCGCAATGCTGGCTATTACAATCCCGATGAGTGTCGAGGCGGTCGTATGGGGTTTGGTGGTGATGTCGGCAATCGAGATGTTGGCCAATTTCGGTGCTACACTGCGCTTTGCCAAAATCTCGATCTGGTCTGTTCTGCGCGATCTGCTTGCTCCGCTGGCTGTTGCGGCGGTGATGTGCGTGGCAGTATATGCGTTGTGCGGAGCGGTGCAGATGTGGCCTATCGCTCTGCGACTGATTGTAGAGGTTGTTGTCGGTGTGGCAATCTATGCAGGTACGACATGGATGCTGCGTTTGGAAGGTATGACCGAGATGATCAAGATCGTGCGCGGATTGCTTGGAAAATTTAGAAACTAACAATATCTACACACAATGAAAAAAACTACACTATTAACTCTTTTCGTGGCATTGGCACTGACCGCATCGGCAGCCCAGCCGCGAGTTAAAAATGTAATCTATCTGATTGGCGATGGTATGGGTTTTGGCTCGGTGTCGGCGCTTCTGCTGTCGCAGAACGAGAAGACGGGATTCGAGTATGCTCCCGTAATCGGATTGTCGGAGACCTGCTCGGCAAATAACCATGTTACCGACTCGCCTGCGGGTGGTACGGCATTGGCTACGGGCACACGCACCTGCAATGGCTATTTGGGCGTTGATCCCGAAGGTAAGCAACTCACGAGCATTCTGCGTAAAGCACAGACGATGGGCAAGCGTACGGGTATCGTAGTTAATACGGTTCTTACGGAGGCCACTCCCGCTGCATTCTATGGTGGCGTGAAGAGTCGTAGCGAGAGCTTGCGTCTGGCCGAGCAGTTTGTCGAGAGTGGTGTCGATGTGGCGATTGGTTCGGGCTTGAGCGTCTTTATAGGTCGTCCCGACTCGGTCGATTTGACAGCCGAGTTGATCAATCGTGGCTATGACGTATATTTAGATTGGGGTGCAACAGCACGCTCAACAGCAGACCGTTTTGTGTCGATTCTGCCGATGTCGGATGTGCATCGTCGCAATAAGTCGAGCAATAAGACTGCGGGTGCAGCCGATGGCGCAGAGGTATGTTTGGCAGCGAAGTTGGCAGCCGATAATGGTGAGGAGCCTACTTCGGCGGATCCAACCGAGTACCTGACTCGCGCGGTTGAGAAGGCTCTGGGTACGTTGGAGCGTACGGCAGACCGCAATGGCTACTTCTTGATGATCGAGAGCGCGATTATCGATGGCTATGGCCACAATAACGACTCGGAGGGTATGGTCGAGGAGATGCGCGAGTTTGATCGCACGTTGCAGATGTTGGTTAAGTACGTAGAGTCGCATCCCGAAACGCTTCTGGTCGTAACGGCGGATCACGAGACGGGTGGTACGGGCGTGTCGTACCGTTCGCACGAAGTTGGCGAGGAGAAACCTATCATCCTTTCGTTCAGCACGAAGGGTCATACGGGTACGGTTGTTCCTATCTTTGCATATGGTGCCGGTGCCGAGGAGTTTGGCGCGATTATGAAGAATACCGAACTGCCGAAGATCATCGAGCGATTGATGCAGGGAAAGAAAAAGTCGAAGAGATAACAAACACACAATAAAACTATGAAAAAACTACTAATTGCATTGGTGGCGGTTGCTGCGGCAGCTTGCGCACCCAAGAACGAGCCCATTGCGCTCGTGCCCTATCCCAATCAGGTTGAACTCGGATCGGGTCGATATTCGATTGTTGATGCTTCGGTATGGTGTCAGGAGTCGGTTGATGAACGTACATTGGCTGCTGTAACCCTTTTTACGGAGCAGTTAAATGCTACCGCAGGCGGTCAGCGTGAGGTTGGCGTAACTGCCGAGTTGCCGAACGAGGGTATTCGCTTCGCGATTGACCCGAGCGTTGAGCCGGAGGGCTATCGCCTCGACGTGTCGCGTAAGGGTGTGGAGATTCGCGCAAGTCAGTTCGCAGGTTTCCAATATGCTATCCAGACTGTAAAGCAGTTGCTCCCCGTTGAGGTTTATGGCAAGGAGTTGGCCGCAGATAAAGATTGGTCGTTGCCTTGTTTGTCGATCGCAGATGCTCCGCGTTTTGGTTATCGTGGTATGCACCTTGATGTGTCGCGCCACTTCTTCTCGGTTGAGGAGGTAA
>JAFPAT010000051.1 GCA_017425655.1 Rikenellaceae bacterium
CGTGCCCTGTCGTTGGATAGATATGCGCCGTTGTATCGTAACCAATGAGCGACACAAAGATGCAAGCATCGACCTCGAAGCCTCGACTGCCCCGTTGCGTGAGGCTGTATCGGGTGAGGGTGCTAAACTATTTATTGGTCAGGGATTTATCGGCTCAACTCCGTCGGGTAAGACTTCGACTCTGGGCCGCGAAGGCTCGGATTATTCGGCTGCGGGTGTGGCGAATATCTTGGATGCCGAGAGTATGTCGGTGTGGAAGGATGTCGATGGCGTACTGAATGCCGATCCGCGAATCTTCCCCGATGCGCGACATATCGAGGAGATGAGCTACCTGAACGCTATCGAGTTGTCGTATAGTGGAGCGTCGATTATTCATCCCAAGACGGTTAAACCACTGCAAAATAAGAATATTCCGCTCTATGTTCGCCCCTTTGGCGATCGTCGTAAGCCGGGTACGGTAATTCGTCGCACGACGCGCAGAATTGATGTGCCCATTCTGATCGTTAAGCACAATCAGGTGTTGGTTACGGTCCGTGCGCGCGACCTCTCGTTTATTATCGAGGAGCGTTTTGCTTCGATCTTCGGTCTGCTTGACCGTCATCGCATACGTACCAATCTGATCCACAATTCGGCGGTCAATTTGAGCCTTTGTATCGATCGCTCGTGGCGTTTGGATGAGGCAGTGGCAGAGTTGCGCGCCGAGGGCTATGATGTGATGTGTATCGAGGATATGGAGTTGCTGACGATTCGTGGCTATGAGGAGGATATGCTTGCGCGATTTGTTGAGCAACCCAATGTCTATATTTCGCAGCGTACGCAGACTACATTGCGAGTAGTGCGTAAGAAACAGTAGATACTCGACTTGAGTTAAATAAAAAATCCTGCCTTTTTTCGGGCAGGATTTTTTATTGTGTTGTTTATGTCGTTTAACTCAACTCTTCGTCGGGAGCAAACTCGGGAGCTTCGAAGGTTGTGCGACCACCAAGCGTAAAACGCAGGTAGGTGATCGGCAGACCTTCGCCGAGGAAGCGAGTCTCGTAGGCTGTCTTGATCGAAAGGACATCGTCAGCAATGCCGTGGCCGTAGATATCGTTGTCGCAAACCTCGATCGGCAAACCGTTATGCTCGGCAACGGCACGTGTGTAGAGGTGCAGGTGCTGCGAGTCGGTTTTGAGATTTACGGGTGCACCCTCTTTGAGAAATTGGCTGTAATAGCCGAGGAACAACGGACCGGTCAAACGCTTCTTAATGCGCGCCTTACGCAGCTGCGGATCGGGGAATGTAACCCAAATCTCATCCACTTCACCCTCGGCAAAGAACGAATTGATAAACTCGATACGTGTGCGCAGGAAGCCTACGTTCGGCATTGCGTTTTCGGTTGCCGTCTTCGCTCCGCGCCACATACGGGCACCTTTGATATCGACACCGATAAAGTTGCGATCGGGGAACTTCTCTGCCAAAGCAACCGTATATTCGCCACGACCGCAACCCAATTCGAGAACAATCGGGTTGTCGTTATGGAAAAACTCCTCGCGCCAATGACCCTTCAAAGGGTGGTCGCGGTGGAAGATTTCGTCAAATTCGGGCTGAACGAAATTTTTGAATGTCAGATTCTCGGCAAAACGCCTCAATTTATCTTTTCCCATCAGTTGGTTAGTTTTATTCGATTAATCGTTTAATTATCAGTTTCTTCTGCTTGTTTGGCTTCGTCTGTTGAAGACTCGATATTCTCATCATAGAACGCTTTGGCCTCCATTTCAGATGCTGTTTTACCCTCGTTTTTGATCTCAATACCGATACCGGTAATGCCGATGATCGACTGCGAAGGCTCGAGCTCAAATCGATAATCTCCTACGCGCGATAGTTGGGCGTGGCGACGGAATGGCTCAATGGCGATTGTGGCGCGATTTGAATCGTCGCGTCGCACGGGAATAGCGATCTTGATCTCCTCGGTCATCGTCAGCGAATCGGGTGTAATAACGCTTACGCTCATTCGCAGATGGCTATCGATCAGTCGATTGTCATAGCGTACGATGATACTCAATGTGTTGAGTGCAGTGGTGTCCTCATTGGTGTATATCAGACCTTTCGGCTGGCCGCTATACCAACCTTTCGGATCGACACTCGTTACAACCGAGTCGATTCGAGCCATGCAACCCACCAAAAGGATTGCAGCCATCGCCATCGAGAACAACCTCTTGCAGTTCATCATCGCCTGTCGCTACTCCTGTTTATGCTCGTGGTTATCGTTGCGGCGCTCACCGTTGCGCTCGCCACCTTCGCGACGGGGGCGGTGGTTGTGGTTGCGGTGGTTGCGACCTCCGCGATGGTTGCGGCGTTCGCCATTGCGTTGGTTGTCAGCGTGTTCTTCCTGCTTGTGCGCTTCGTTTGGCTCGGTTGGAGTGTGTTCGGTTGAAGTCTCACCGCCTTGTGCCTGCTCGTTGTTGAAGCGTTCGCGCGGACGATGGTCGTTGCGGCGGTCATTGCGGCGATTATTGCGACCGCCCTCGCGGCGACCTTCGCGACGCTCCTCCTGCTTCTCCTCGTGCGGAGTGGCAGTATCGGGCTGGGTGCTCTTGTCGATATTTTCGGCCTTTATAGCGCTCTTATCAAGTTTTTCGCTCTTCTCGGCATTACGCTCGGCACCCTTCTCGGTGCGATCGTTGCGGCTCTTGTTGCGACCGTTGCGGCGTTTCTTGCTCTTGTCGAAACGGGTGATGCTGTCCTCGCCGATCACATTTACAAAATCGGGCTCCTGCTCAACGGGTGTAATATCCTCGCTCCAAAGCGTTTCTACCTTATGACCTCGGCGATTGAGGGCGATGATTTCGCGCACACGCTCGATAGGCAACGTAATCAGATTGGTGAGTGAGTTGGGTGCACTGCTGAAACTCATCGTGCGAGCCAAGATGTCGCTCTTGACCAAGAAATATTCGCCATCGAGGGCCTGCAACGGCTCCTTTACGCGCGGGAATTCGCGGCGTGCATCCGAGTACGAGTCGTATTCATAGACCAAACAACACTTTAATTTACTGCACTGACCTGCAAGTTTCTGCGGGTTGAGCGAAATCTCCTGCACACGTGCGGCGTTGGTGGTAACCGACGAGAACGAGGGGATCCACGACGCGCAGCACAGCTCACGACCGCAAGCACCCAGACCGCCAATGCGACCCGCCTCCTGACGTGCGCCGATCTGCTTCATCTCGACACGGATACGGAACTGCTCGGCGAAAACCTTGATCAGTTCGCGGAAATCGACGCGCTCGTCAGCGATGTAGTAGAAAATAGCCTTGATTTTATCGCCTTGATACTCAACGTCGCCAATCTTCATGTTCAGACCCATATCGGCTGCGATACGGCGCGAACGGATCATCGTATCGTGTTCGAGGGCAATCGCCTCTTGCCACTTTTCGATGTCGTAGGGTTTAGCCTTGCGATAGATCTTCTTGAACTCGCCGCCCATCGGAGTAAAGCCGATGCGGAACATCTGACGTGCCACCATATCGCCCGTGAGCGATACGATACCGATGTCGTGTCCCGGCGAGGCCTCTACGGCTACGATGTCGCCACGTTTGAGGGGCAGGTTATTGACATTGCGGTAGAAGCTGCGGCGTGTATTTTTGAAACGCACCTCGACGATGTCGTCGGGCAGGTTATTTGGGAATTGCTCCAGCCAGTCGCTCGAATGGAGCTTGTAGCAACCCTCGTGCGGAGTTGCCGAGCATTCGCTGGTGCAGTTGCAGAACGAGCAGCCACGACCCATTTCGGGGGTCGAGCACTCTGCGCTATGTTGTATTTTATCTTCCATTGGTTGAGGTTACTTTAACTCATATTCGTACAAAGATACGAATTTTTGTCGGTTTGACAAATATCGAAGAGAGTTTTCGAGGTGTAAATTACAAAATTGCAGGGCCGTCGGTCTTTGATAGATCTTTGCTTTTGCGACGATAGCGGCGGTTGAGTAGCACCGCTGCTACACCAAGACCAAAGACAAAACCGAGCCAAATGCCTTCGGGACCCATTCCGAGTGTGAATGCACAAAGGTAGCCGACGGGCAGATTGATTACCAAATATGCCAAGATAGCGATACCCATCGTAACATTCACATCCTTCATTCCGCGCAGGATACCGATCGAGATTGCCTGAATACAATCGACGACCTGGAACATCGCCGAGAAGATCAGAAGCGAAGCTGTCAGTTGCACAACGGCCTCGTCGGGGGTAAAAAATCGGGGCAACTCGTGGCGCAGAAGGATGAACATCATCGCGGCAAACAGATTCCAGCAGAGCGCGATATGATACGAGGCATTGGCTGCCATTCGCATTTCGGGCCAATGGCGTGCGCCGTAGGCGTGGCTGACTCGGATCGTGGTGGCCGAACTGAAACCGATGCAGATCATAAATGCCGCATTGGAGAGCGTCGTAGTGATCTGATTTGCTGCAATAGCTACCGTGCCGAACCAACCGATCATAATTGCCGACAGCACGAATGCCGAACACTCGATTGTAGTCTGGGTCGCGATTGGCAGGCCGATACGTAGCAGATGTGCAAAGCGATGCCACTGCAGGCGAGTCTTCGAAAGTAGCGAGGTATAAGGGCGTACGCTGTGGCTCAATACGAAGTATCCGATCATCAGTATCGGCATCAATACTCGCGAAAGGAGCGTCGCCAAACCTGCACCTGCGGCCCCCATCTCCGGCGCACCGAGGTTGCCGTAGATGAAGAGCCAGTTCATTCCGATATTGAGCGAGTTACAGATGACGACAATCACCATTGCTGTCGTTGTATTACCCACACCCTCAAGGAATTGCTTAAAGGCTGCATAGAGCATTACGGGGATCGTACCCCACGCCATATAGCGATAGTAGGGCAGTGCCATTTCGACCACATCAAGCGGCTGCCCAAGGCGATACATAATGGGTTGGAAGGCCAACTGTAAGAGTGTAATGACGATACCGAGCAGCGTATATAGCACAATTGCGTTATGGAGATTTGCAGCTATTTCGCGTTGTTCGTTACGTGCGAAGAGTGCGCCGACAATCGGAGTCAGTCCGAATGTGATTCCAAGACCGAAGATGAAGAAGATGAATGCGACGCTGCCTCCGAAGGCAGTGGCTGCGAGGGGCAATGCCCCCAATCGCCCGACCATTGCGTTGTCGGCAAACTGCACTGCGACTTGCCCGAGCTGCGAGAGCACTACGGGTGCAGCCAGACGTAGCAGTGCGCCATAGTGCGAGCGATATTTTGTAAAACTATATGTCATAGTGTTTTTTTTCGTTTTTAGGGGGGGCTGCAAAGGTACGAAAAGAATGGCACTCGGCAAAATCTCGCCCTCTGCGCACATATAACGAAAAAACGCCCGCACCGTGCCTATGGTGCAAGCGTCTGTTTGTTAGGAGTTTATAAATGTGTGTAAATGCAGAAACTCAAAAGATATGCGCCACCCTCGGCAAGCGGGAATGGCGCACAATTCTTGGCAATCTTTTGGTGCAATAAATGTTGTTTTCCGAACAGTTAAATTCGTTATATTTTTAGTGCGAGGCGTTGCCGATCCTCGCGGTGAGTGGCGAGGAACTATCCCCACCGACTCGCAAACTCATTTAGGCAATGTTTCATAGGCAATATCTCAATTTTTTTAGTTCTTAAATTCTTAATTTTCAATAATCTCCCACGCTTCGATAACGCCATTGGGATAGCCCTCGCCATACTTCTCGCGAGCCTCTTCGGGGGAGAGCGTGATGACCTTCACGGCGCGATCGACAACATCGAGATTCTGATGCAGACTCACCCAGCGACCTTCGAGCAGCAGGGCGGGACAGCGGCTGTCGGGCTTTGTTGTAACGGCCCAGACACCTCTGCGAGCCTCCTTGCCATAGAGGACCTCGGCTCGATCACCCGTATAGATATTCATCGACTCGGTCAAAAATGCAGGTCGGTTGGAGAATTCGATTGCCGAAACCTGTCGCCCGTCAATGTAATAGATCGGATGGCTGATATGTTTGTAATCGCGTGATGATATCTTGCGCTCGAAACCGAGAGGTGTCGAAACATAGATCTCCTTACCCTCCAAACGATATGTTCGGCGAGGGTTGCGCGGCAGGTAGTAGATGCCGCTACGGCCTGCCGTAGTGCCCACCGAAACTACGTTTGATGACGGAATAATCGCCTCGTTGGCAATGTTTTGCGAGGCATGCAACGTTGCTCTCGGCTCGGTGCGTCGAGTCAGCCCACAAGCGGCCGTCATTGCAAGTGTCGCAACGACGATAATCGCCATGCACCAGCCCTCGCCCTTGCTCTTACGTTGCGCCGTCATCATCTCGAAACGGCGACGTGTGAGCGAGTAGAAACCATTCTGCACATCGGGTGCGTAGCCGAAAATCTGTCGAAATATCAAAGAGCGATAGAGTGTCAGGTCGTAACCTGCATCCAGCACATCGCGGTCGGCCTCGAACTCCTGCACCTCGGCTAACCAACGATCGGCCAGCCAGATGAAGGGGTTGAACCATACCACCGTACGAATTGCGCCCATATATAGCTTCTCGAGCGAATGTCGATGTGCGATGTGGCTACGCTCGTGGGCGATGATTAACTCGCGCTCCTCGTCGGGAGTGTCGGGCGAGAGGTAGATCGTACCCATAAACGAATATGGAGCTTTGATCTGATCGCTGACAGCGATGTCGTAACCTTTGTGGCGCGAAATCTTCGAACTGAATTTCATTTCACGCAGTTCGCGGACACCCTGTCGAGTCAGTAGCCCTATAACTACTGCCAATGCCGCATAGATGCAGGCAATCAGTGCGTTGCGACCATTGCGACGGGCGATTTGGCGATCGGTGGGTTGCACCTGCTCATAATCGACCGTTATGGTTTTGAACTCCAAGCGTTGCACCTGCTCCTGTTGCGCTGTTGTGGCAATCGGCTTTTCGGGTGGCAATAGCGGTAACTCGATAAGCGGAATGAGCAACGAAAGTGTTACCGTTGCAATGAGGTAGCGGCGACATGCGCGGAACGAGTATCGATCGGCGATAAGTGTGTGGTAGAGGAGTGCAAAGACTCCACTACACGCTACCATTTCGAGTGCATATCGCAGGATCGGATTCATCGTTACGCAGCTATGCTATCGCTTCTCTTGCAGGATTTTAAGGATCTCGTCAGCCTCCGAGAGCGAGATCTTCTCGTTGCGTGTGAAGAACGACATCATACGGCTCACCGAGCCGCCGAAGAAGTTGTTCAGCACGCTGTTCATATAGCCGTTGGTGTACTCCTCGCGCTCGATGAGAGGGTAGTACTCGTGGGTCTTGCCGTGAGCTTCGTGTCCCACGTAGCCCTTCTTTTCGAGGATTCGGACAACGGTCGAAACAGTGTTGTAGGCAGGTTTCGGCTCGCTCATCTCGGCCAAAATGTCGTGAACGAGAACCTTGCCTTTTGCCCACATCACCTGCATAATCTCCAACTCGGCGCGGGTGAGTTCGGGCTGACGGTCTTTGACGATCTTTGCCATACGTTTGACTTTGGTTTAATAATTGTCTATCTTTTTGTTATCTACTATGAATTGACGTTTTGACAGGCAACGCGTAGGTGCCATTGCTGCGCACCATTCATTGCTTGATGCAAATATATAACTATTTAATTAGTTATGCAACTAAATTTGTAAGAATTTAATGATTTAACTCTTGTTAGATTTTTCGATGGGGTGGAATAGTGCAATTTTCAAAGAAAATTCTTAACTTTGTTCGATAGAAATTTCACAAAACAATTTTAGCAATATGAAGATTCTTAATTTTTTAGCAGCATCGCTCATCGTAGCGACTGCTTGTACGTCGTGCGGTAACAACGCTCCCAAAGAGGAGGAGCAGGCATTGCCGAAGGTCTATATGACTACCGACATCTCGCCCGAGGGCTTGGTGAAGGTCTATGAGGCTCTGGGTCGTGAGGCTACGGGTCGCGTGGCTGTGAAGATCAGCACCGGTGAGCCGGGTGGCAAGAACTACCTCAAACCCGAGCTGATTGGCGATTTGGTAAAGAAGGTTAATGGTACCATCGTTGAGTGCAACACTGCATACGAAGGTCCCCGTTTCACCACCGAAGCACATATGCAGGTGGCAAAGGATCACGGCTTCTGCGACATCGCACCCGTTGATATTATGGATGCCGATGGTGAGATTCAGCTCCCCGTGAAGGATACTTCGCGTATGAAGTACAACATCGTTGGTTCACACCTGGCAAACTACGACTTTATGATCAACCTTGCTCACTTTAAGGGCCACACTATGGGCGGCTTCGGCGGCGTGTTGAAGAACCAGTCGATCGGCGTTGCCTCGACCATTGGTAAGGTATATATCCACTCGGCAGGTCGCACTACCGATATCGAAAAATTCTGGGATTATACCGACGATCAGATCGGTTTCTTGGAGTCAATGGCCGTTGCAGCCGAGTCGGTACACGCATATTTCGGCAATGGTGAGCGTATTCTCTATATCAATGTGATGAACAATATGTCGGTTGATTGCGATTGCAGCTCGCACCCTGCTGATCCCGTTGTTAAGGATATGGGTATTGTTGCATCGCTCGATCCCGTAGCGTTGGATCAGGCTTGCGTCGATATGGTTATGAATATGACTCCCGAGGAGGGTAATGACAATGGTCCGCTGGTGGAGCGTATCACAACCCGCCACGGTACTCACATCATCGACCACGCCGAGAAGATCGGTTTGGGTTCGAAGCAGTACGAGTTGATCTCGATCGACGAGGAGTAGAGTATAGAGGTGATAAGAAAAATAGGCCGCACCCCGAAGTTGGTGCGGCCTATTTTTTTGCTTTGTGCTGCTCTTACTTTTCCAAAGCCAGAGCCAGCACCTCGTCGTTGGTGCGAACGTAGTGGAAGGTCAGTCCGTCGATGTATTCGGCCTTGATCTCGGCAACATCTTTGCGATTGTCCTCGCAGAGAATCAGAGTGTTAATACCTGCACGTTTAGCGGCGAGAATCTTCTCCTTGATGCCGCCTACGGGCATTACGCGACCACGCAACGTGGTTTCGCCCGTCATTGCGATACGCTCATTCACCTTGCGACCTGTGTAGGTCGAAACGATCGAGGTTACCATCGTGATACCCGCACTCGGACCATCCTTCGGAATAGCGCCTTCGGGAACGTGAATGTTTAGATCAAACTTCTCGAACTTCTCGCGGTCGATACCGAGCTCCTCGTAGTGAGCCATCACCCACTCGTGGGCAATCGTAGCAGACTCCTTCATCACGTCGCCCAAGTTGCCCGTAAGGTTGAGCTTGCCCTTGCCGGGGGTGAGAATCGACTCGACGTAGAGAATGTCGCCACCAACCTCGGTCCAAGCCAAACCCGTAACAATACCGACCATACCCTCGATCTCGTACTGATCCTGACGGAATTTGGGCATACCGAGAATCTTCTCAACATCGGCAGCCGAAATCTCCGCCTCGAACTGCTCGCCGAAACCGATCTGCTTTGCTCGATAGCGGGCGATCTTTGCGATGTGCTTGTCGAGCGAGCGCACACCCATCTCGCGAGTATATTCCGAGATGATCTTCTCGATCACTGTCGTTGAGAAAATCATATCCTCGCGTTTCAAACCGTGTGCCTCGCACTCCTTCGGAACGAGGTGATTCAAAGCGATTTGCACCTTATCTTCGAGCAGATAGCCTGCAATATTGATCATCTCCATACGGTCGCGCAGGGCGGGTGCAATCTTCTGTACGTTGTTGGCCGTTGCGATAAACATCACCTTCGACAGATCGTACTCCGTGTCGAGATAGTTATCGTGGAACGTGGTGTTCTGCTCGGGATCGAGAACCTCCAACAGCGCACTCGACGGGTCGCCGTGATTGCTTACGGTTACCTTATCCACCTCATCGAGGATGATGACGGGATTCGACGAGCCGCAACGCTTGATAGTCTGAATGATACGACCGGGCATTGCACCGATATATGTGCGACGGTGGCCACGAATCTCCGCTTCGTCGTGCAGACCGCCGAGCGAAATTCGCCCGAACTTACGCTGCAAAGCTGCCGCAACCGACTTGCCGAGCGAGGTCTTACCCACACCCGGAGGGCCATAGAGGCAGATGATTGGCGATTTCAGGTCGCCCTTCAACTTGATCACTGCCAGGTGCTCCAAAATGCGATCCTTAACCTCCTCCAAGCCGTAATGGTCATCGTCGAGCTGCTTGCGTGCGCACTCCAAATCGAGGTTGTCCTCGGTCATATCGTTCCAGGGCAACTCGATCATCAGCTGCAAGTAGGTCATCTGCACCGAATACTCCGCAACGGCAGGGTTCAGACGCTCCAATTTTGCAAGCTCCTTCTCGAACAACTCGCCAACCTCCTTGCTCCAATTCTTCTTTTCGGCCTGCTCACGAAGACGCGCGATCTCGGCATCCTCGCCCTCGCCGAGCTCGTCCTGAATCGTGCGCATCTGCTGTTGCAGGTAGTAGTCGCGCTGCTGACGATCCATATCGCGTTTAACCTTCGACTGAATTTCGTTTTTCAGTTCGATCATCTGCTGTTCGCGGATCAAAATCTCCAACAAACGACGTGCGCGAGCCAGCAGACCCGGTGCTTCGAGCAGGTGCTGACGATCGGCATCGCTCATCTCGATATTCGAGCAGATGAAGTTGATGATGCCTCGGCTCGAGTCGATGTTCTTGATTGCAAATGCTGCCTCTTTGGGCATTACGGGCGAGATGTCGATGATGTGCAAAGCCACGTCGCGAATCGACTCGACCAATGCATTGAATTCGACATTCGAGTCGTCGGGCGACGAATCGCGGATCGGTGTAACCGTAGCGCGGAAATAGGGCTCTGTCTGCTGATACTCACCCACTTCAATCTTCTCCAAACCATTCAGAATGACGGTCAGAGTCTGATTGGGCATTTCAAGAATTTTGAGAATTCGTGCCGCTGTACCTACCTTGTACATATCATTCGGAGTGGGATCCTCAATCTCGGTTTCGCGTTGCAATACAGCGCCGAGCATACCGCCCGCAGCATTCACCTCGCGGACCAATTTCAGACTCTTCTCACGACCGACCGTAATCGGGGTAATTGCGCCCGGGAAGAGTACCGAACTGCGCAACGTCAGAATGGGCAACACACCGGGAACATCGCTTTGCTCGGTCGGAGTGTCATCGGCCGTAATGATTGGAATGACCTGTGCCTGACCGTCCGAAAGGTTGATACCAGCCAGATCTTCGATCTCTATACTATTGTTTTTCTTGCTCATAATCAATTGTTTGTTATGTGAGTGGAGCAATCTTCGGACCGTTGTGTGTCCCGCGCCGTTGATTTAAGGCGACAATTGCTCGCCGCAAAGATAACGAAAAACTGCGGGATTTTATTTTATATCGGTAAAATAAACAAAAATCGCTCGATCTTCGGGCTGTGGTGGTTGCCAAAGGCGTGTCCGCGAAAGTGCGCTCTCATTTAGTCGCATTAAGAGTTTAATAGAAGAATTCTACGTTTTCACTCAAAATCTGTCCAATTCCGAAGTTTTCTTGCGCTCGCGCGCGTTTTTAATAATATATTTATTATTTTTGCGAGATATTTTGCGGCGGCACGAGTCGAGACTGCTCGCGCGCGTATGTAACTCAAACCGATAATCGATTAAAAATTACAAAATAACAGCTATGAATATTGCGGACAAGTACACGCCCCAACAGATCGAGGGCAAATGGTACGACTACTGGATTGATCACAAATTATTTCACTCGACTCCCGACGAGCGCGAGGCTTATACTATCGTAATTCCGCCCCCCAATGTAACCGGTATGTTGCATATGGGCCATATGTTGAACAATACGTTGCAGGACGTGCTGGTACGTCGCGCTCGTATGCAGGGCAAGAATGCCTGCTGGGTACCGGGTACCGACCACGCTTCGATTGCTACCGAGGCAAAGGTGGTTGCAAAGCTCAAAGCGGAGGGTATCGATAAGGCTGACTTGACCCGCGAGGAGTTCCTGCGCCACGCTTGGGAGTGGAAGGAGAAGCACGGTGGTATCATCCTCAAGCAGCTGCGTAAGCTGGGTGCTTCGTGCGATTGGGATCGTACCTGCTTCACGATGGACGATCCGCGCACCGAGGGTGTGATCAAGGTTTTTGTCGATCTCTACAACAAGGGCAAGATCTATCGCGGTGTTCGTATGGTCAATTGGGACCCCTCGGCACAGACCGCTCTGTCGGACGAGGAGGTGATCTACAAGGAGTCGCACGGTAAGCTCTACTACCTGCGTTATATGGTTGAGGGCACCGATCGCGCGATTATCGTAGCTACAACCCGTCCCGAGACCATTCTGGGCGATACGGCTCTCTGCGTTAATCCCAACGATGAGCGCTACAATTGGCTGCCCGCCGACGCACGTGTGATTGTGCCTCTGGTCGGTCGTTCGATCCCCGTGATCCGCGATACGTATGTCGATATCGAGTTCGGTACGGGTGCATTGAAGGTTACTCCCGCGCACGACGTGAACGACTATATGCTCGGCGAGAAGTATGGCTTGGAGACTATCGATATCTTCAACGACAACGGTACGGTGAATGACAAGGTGGGTATGTACGTAGGTATGGACCGCTTTGTGGTTCGTGAGCAGATCGAGAAGGATCTGGCTGCGGCTGATCTGTTGGAGAAGACCGAGGCTTACACCAACAACGTAGGTTTCTCGGAGCGTACGGGTGTGCCTATCGAGCCGAAGTTGTCGATGCAGTGGTTCCTGTCGATGCAGGAGCTGGCCGAGCCCGCAACCCGCGCGGTGTTGGAGAACGAGATTAAGTTCGTGCCCGAAAAGTATAAGAATATCTATCGCCACTGGATGGAGAACATCAAGGATTGGTGTATCTCGCGTCAGTTGTGGTGGGGTCAGCGTATTCCCGCTTACTATCTGCCCAAGGGTGGTTACGTAGTTGCCGAGACCGCAGAGCAGGCATTGGAGTTGGCTCGCGCGAAGGCTAACGACGAGTCGTTGCAGCTCGGCGACCTGCGTCAGGACGAGGACGTACTCGATACTTGGTTCTCGTCGTGGTTGTGGCCTATCTCGGTATTCGATGGTATTCGCAACCCCGAGAACGAGGAGATCAAATATTACTATCCCACTAACGATCTGGTTACGGGCCCCGATATCATCTTCTTCTGGGTTGCTCGTATGATTATGGCCGGTTATGAGTATCGCGGTGAGATGCCCTTCCGCAATGTCTATTTCACGGGTATCGTGCGCGATAAGATCGGTCGCAAGATGTCGAAGCAGTTGGGTAACTCGCCCGACCCGCTGGATCTGATTGCGCAGTATGGTGCCGATGGCGTGCGTGTAGCAATGATGCTCTGCTCGTCGGCCGGTAACGACCTGATGTTCGATGACTCGTTGTGCGAGCAGGGTCGTAACTTCGGTAATAAGATCTGGAACGCATATAAGCTCGTTTGTGGCTGGTCGGTTGATGCTGCACGTGAGCAGAGCGAGTGCAACCGCCTGTCGATAGAGTGGTTCGAGCAGCGTTTGGCTGCTGCGCAGATGCAGATCGAGAAGGATTTTGCAGCATACCGTATCTCGGACGCGCTGCTCATTGCTTACCGTCTGTTCTGGGACGAGTTCAGTGGCTGGTTGTTGGAGATGGTTAAGCCTGCATACGGCGACGCTATCGACGAGTGCACGTTGAAGGCTGTGAAGTCGATCTTCGAGCGCCTGATGCAGATGTTGCATCCCTTCATGCCCTTCCTCACCGAGGAGATATGGCAGGATATTGCTGAACGCAAGGAGGGTGAGTCGATCTGCGTGAGCGAGGTTAAGGTTGCAGTGGAGGCTGATGAGAAGTTGTTGGCTCGTTTCGAGCTGGCCAAGGAGGTAATCTCGGCTGTTCGTAATGTTCGCAAGCAGAAGAACCTGCCCAACAAAGATGCACTGACGTTGAAGGTTATCGTTGATGAGAACTACCCCGCAGAGTACGAGGCAGTGATCGTGAAGATGGCTAACCTCACGGAGGTTGAGCGTGTCGAGGAGAAGGACGCAACGGCTGCGGCTTTCATCGTCAAGACCACGCAGTACTTCGTTCCGCTGGGCGGCTTGATCGATGTTGAGGCCGAGCGCCAGAAGATGAGCGAGGAGCTGACCTACTTGGAGGGCTTCTTGGCGAGCGTAATGAAGAAGCTCTCGAACGAGCGTTTCGTAAGCTCGGCGCCCGAGAAGGTTGTGGCTAACGAGCGTGCAAAGAAGGCTGATGCCGAGGCGAAGATCGCCGCTATCAAGGAGCGTTTGGAGCAGTTGAAATAAATGAAAAAAACAAGATACAACAATGAGCAAGAAATTCACCGAATATAAGGGTCTCGATCTGCCCGGTTTGGCAGCCGAGGTTCTCGGAAAGTGGGATGCAGATGATACGTTCCACAAGAGTATCACTACGCGTGAGGGTCATCCGACCTTTGTCTTCTATGAGGGTCCCCCGTCGGCTAACGGTATGCCGGGTATTCACCACGTGATGGCGCGTACGATCAAGGATGTATTCTGTCGCTATAAGACCCAGCAGGGTTATCTGGTTCATCGTAAGGCAGGTTGGGATACTCACGGTCTGCCCGTTGAACTGGGTGTCGAGAAGAAGTTGGGCATCACCAAGGAGGATATCGGTCGCAAGATCTCGATCGAGGAGTATAATGCCGCTTGCCGCGAGGCTGTGATGGAGTTTACGGGTGTTTGGGAGAATCTGACCCGCCAGATGGGTTATTGGGTCAATATGGACGATCCCTATATCACCTACGACAATAAGTACATCGAGACGCTGTGGTGGTTGTTGAAGCAGCTCTTCGACAAGGGCCTGCTCTATAAGGGTTACACCATTCAGCCCTATTCACCTGCTGCGGGTACGGGTCTTTCGACCCACGAGCTGAACCAGCCGGGTTGCTACCGTGATGTGAAGGATACCACCTGCACGGCGCAGTTCCGCGTTGTTCGCGATGAGAAGAGCGAGCACCTGTTCGAGGATGTTCAGGGCGAGTTGTTCTTCCTGGCTTGGACTACTACTCCGTGGACTCTGCCTTCGAACACCGCGCTGGCTGTTGGCCCGAAGATCGACTACGTACGTGTTAAGTGTCTCAACCCCTATACCGAGCAGCCGCAGACGGTGATCGTGGCTCGCGAGTTGTTGCCCTCGATCTTCAACAAGAAGTTGGAGGGTACCTATACCGTTGAGGAGGAGCGTTGCTATAAGGGTGCCGATCTGGTTGGTATTCGCTACGAGCAGTTGATCAATTGGGTTAAGCCCGTTGAGGCTGACGAGAGCGGCGAGTGGAAGGTGGCAGCCGAAAAGGCGTTCCGTGTGATTGCGGGCGACTATGTAACCACCGAGGATGGTACGGGCATCGTACATATCGCTCCGACGTTTGGTGCCGATGACGCATTTGTGGCACGTGCTGCGGGTATTCCGTCGCTGTTTATGATTAACAAGCGTGGCGAGACCCGCCCGATGGTCGATTTCACGGGTAAGTTCTACAACGTGGAGGACCTCGACGAGAAGTTTGTTGCGGAGTGCGTCGATTTGGATGCTTACAAGGAGTATGCTGGTCGCTGGGTGAAGAATGCCTACGATCCGCAGTTTACGGTCGATGGTCGCTACGACGAGAAGGCTGCCGCTGCGGCCGAGACGCTCGATATCTACATCTGCTTGAAACTTAAATCGGAGGGCTTGGCTTTCCGCATCGAGAAGCATACCCACAACTATCCCCACTGCTGGCGTACCGATAAGCCGGTGTTGTACTATCCTCTGGATTCGTGGTTTATCCGCACCACCGCGCTCAAAGAGCGTATGATGGAGCTCAACACCACGATCCGCTGGAAGCCCGAATCGACCGGTACGGGTCGCTTTGGCAAGTGGCTCGAAAATCTGAACGATTGGAACTTGTCGCGTTCGCGCTTCTGGGGTACTCCGCTGCCTATCTGGGCTACGGAGGATCGCGCCGAGATGAAGTGTATCGGCTCGGTTGAGGAGCTGGTTGCGGAGATCGAGAAGTCGGTTGCTGCTGGTGTGATGAGCGAGAATCCCTATGCGAAGTTCAAGGTGGGCGATATGTCGAAGGAGAACTACTCGACAATCGACCTGCACCGTCCCTACGTTGATAATATCGTGCTGGTGAGCGCGTCGGGCAAGCCGATGCACCGCGAGGCCGATCTGATTGACGTTTGGTTCGATAGTGGTGCGATGCCTTATGCACAGTTGCACTATCCCTTCGAGAATGGTGGCGAGGAGTTCAAGGATGTATATCCCGCTGATTTCATTGCCGAGGGTGTCGATCAGACACGCGGTTGGTTCTTCACGCTGCACGCGATCGCGACGATGTTGTTCGACTCGGTGGCGTTCAAGAACATCATTTCGAATGGTCTGGTGCTCGATAAGAACGGCAACAAGATGTCGAAGCGTCTGGGTAACGCTGTCGATCCGTTCGAGGTTATGGATAAGTATGGCGCCGATGCAGTTCGTTGGTATATGATCTCAAACTCGCAGCCGTGGGATAACCTGAAATTCGATGTTGAGGGTGTTGATGAGGTACGTCGTAAGTTCTTCGGCACGCTCTACAATACTTATAGCTTCTTCGCTCTCTATGCCAATGTCGATGGCTTTACGGGCTCGGAGGAGGAGATCCCCGTTGAGAAGCGTCCCGAGATCGACCGCTGGATCATCTCGTTGCTCAATACTTTGGTCAAGAACGTAACCGAGTGCTTGGAGGGTTACGACCCCACTCCTGCGGCTCGTATGATCCAGGAGTTCGTGGGTGAGAACCTCTCGAACTGGTACGTGCGTCTTAATCGTAAGCGTTTCTGGGGCGGTGGTATGACCGAGGATAAACTGGCTGCATACCAGACCCTCTACACCTGCCTCGAAACCGTTGTTAAGCTCTCGGCTCCGTTCGCACCGTTCATCTCGGATCGTATCTTCTGCGACCTGAATGCAGTGAGTGGTCGCCACGCGGATTCGTCGGTGCATCTGGCATCGTTCCCCGTAGCTGACGAGTCGATGGTTAATAGCGACTTGGAGGAGATGATGTCGCTTGCACAGCGACTCTCGTCGATGGTCTTGGCACTGCGTCGTAAGGTCAATATCAAGGTGCGTCAGCCGCTGATGAAGGCTATGGTGCCCGTTCTGGATGCAAAGATGGCCGCACATATTGAGGCTGCACGTGCATTGGTTATGAGCGAGGTTAATGTTAAGCAGATCGAGCTTATCGAGCAGACTGCGGGTGTAATCACCAAGCGTATTAAGCCTAACTTCAAGACCCTCGGACCGCGCTATGGCAAGTATATGAAGCAGATTGCGGCGTTGGTTGCGACGTTTGATCAGCAGCGTATCGCCGAGATCGAGACTTCGGAGAAGCTGATGTTGGAGGTTGCTGGCGAACAGTTGGAGGTTACTCGCGAGGACTTCGAGATCACCAGCGAGGATATGCCGGGCTGGCTGGTCGCATCGGAGGGTAAGCTGACCGTTGCGTTGGATATTACCGTAACCGATGAACTGCGACGTGAAGGTGTGGCACGCGAGTTGATTAATCGAATTCAGAATCTGCGTAAGGATAGCGGCTTGGAGGTAACCGATAAGATCTCGGTTGAGGTTGAGGCTCTGCCCGAGCTGACAGAGTCGTTGGAGATCTTTGGCGAGTATGTTGCGCAGCAGGTACTCGCAGTCGAGATCAAGACCGTGGCGGAGCCTTCGGGCGAGTTTGCGGCTACGACCGATTTGGACGAAAAACCGCTTCGTATAGCACTCTCACGCCGATAAGCATAAAATTATAGGCGAATATTTGGTAATGTGGTTTTTTATTGTTAATTTTAACAAATAAACTAACCGATTAAAACCTTAAAAGTTATGGCAGAAGTAGAGAAGACCAGATATAATGATGCGGAGTTGGCCGAATTTAAGGCTTTGATTCTGCAAAAGCTGGAGAGCGCGCGTGCTGACTATGAGCAGTTGCGTGCCACCATAACACATACCGCCGGCAACGATACCGAGGATACTTCACCGACGTTCAAAGTGCTCGAAGAGGGCGCAGCGACTCTCTCGAAAGAGGAGTGCGGCCGTTTGGCACAGCGTCAGTTGAAGTTTATCCGCAACCTCGAAATGGCTTTGGTGCGCATCGAGAATAAGACTTACGGCATCTGCAAGGATACCGGTAAGTTGATTCCGAAGGAGCGACTGATGCGTGTTCCGCACGCTACGCAGTGCATCGAGGCCAAGGAGGCTCGCAGGTAATTGCCGAAGACGGTGGCGAGGAGCGAGTGCTCGCGCGTGTATATATAAATAGGTGTGCCCCACGATGGGTGTGCCTGTGGAGCGTTGAGCCTACCAAATTTCGCTAAAACGAACAAGACGATTCATTGTCTGACAAGGACGGTGAGTCGTCTGTTTTTTTGTTTTCTCATTCGCCCTGTGTTATGATGACTCGGGTGGTCGAGAGTAATACGGAGAACAATCTGCAGTTTGACTTGAGGGATATATTGAGCGGTCTGCGTGTATATGTAACCTTCCGCTTTTAAGATCTCTCGGTGGTGATATAACCCCTCTATCGAATAGAACAAACCCCGCCTTTACCGAGGCGGGGTTTGTTGTTTGCGTGCATTTGTGGCAGTGGCCTACTCTTCGCGCACGAGATCGTAGTTGAATGGGCTTTCGATCCTATTTAGCGTGCTGTCGGACATCCGTAGGGTTGAGTCATTCACAATTGCGAAGTAGGTGGCGCGCTCGCCATCGTCGGGCATAAGGCGGTAGCCGCATTGCGTTCCGATCTCGAATCGTTGTTGGCGACCTCGGCTGTCGAAGGTGATGTCGCCACCGTTATTATCGCCCTCGATATAGACCATTCGCAGAGTAAAGAGGGTATCAGTGCCCGCGATCGAGTCGTTGAGGGTCAGGATATAGTCAATCCCTGCGCAGTCGGCTGCGGGGAGCACGCCGCGATAGGTCGCAGGTGCGAGTTGATCTGTTGCAGGCGTGAGCTGATTTGTTGCAGGCGTGAGAGCCTCCCTCTCCTTGTGATCCTGGACTACAAAAGCGATCAGGATTGCCGAGAAGATAATGCTTGGAACGAATTTTCGCATAATCGTTTCGAATTACAAATATTATACAAAAAAACGATCGACGATCCGTGCGATGTCGCAGACCGTCGATCGTGTTGCTTTTTCGAGTGGGCTTTACTGCGCCTATTTCAGCGAATCGTATGTCTGCTTACCCTCCTCGAGGAACGCAATAAAGTTGTCGATATTCAGATCGTACGAGTGCGATGCCAGCACGTTGCCATCGCCGTCGAGAATCAGATAGTTGGGCTGTGCCGCAATGCCGTAACGCTCATAGACCAGGTTCGAGTTGATCTCGCCGATGGTCTTCAAGGTCTTGCCATTCGCAGTTGTTACCCAATCCTCCTCGAGGGCCTCTTTGCGGCTGTCGCCAAAGAGTGCCAACAGAACAAAGTCCTCGCGCATACTCTCCAAAATGCGGCTGTCGCACCATACGCGCTCCTCCATTTCGCGGCAATTTACGCAACCCAGACCCGTGAAGTCGAGGA
>JAFPAT010000052.1 GCA_017425655.1 Rikenellaceae bacterium
CACTCCGCCCGAAACGGCTACGTTGAGCGAATGTTTGGTGCCCGCTTGTGGGATCTCGATCGCGCCGTCGCACAGATCAACGGCCGCCTGATCGACGCCAAAGACCTCATTGCCAAAGACTAATCCGTAGCGTACGCCACGCTCGGCACGCCACTCGCCCGCCATCTCGGCACCCTCGACCTGCTCGATTGCCAACACTCGTACGCCCTCCTCTTTCAGTGCCTTGACGCACTCGACGGTCGACGACCACTGACGCCATTCAACCGTCAGTTCGGCTCCGAGGGCCGTCTTGTGGATCTCGCGGTTGGGTGGTGTGGCGGTGATACCGCACAGGTGCACACGCGCACAAGCAAAGGCGTCGGCTGTGCGGAAAAACGAGCCTACATTGTTCAACGAACGGATATTGTCGAGTACGATCTCGACGGGCAGCTTCTCCGCTGCCGCAAACTCGTCAGGGGTGAGGCGATTCAGCTCCTCGTTTGTTATCTTGCGCATATTGAGTTAGTTATCTTTCTTTTTGCGATTAGTTTTAAGTCGGTGATTGTCAAGTGCGACACTCAATTGTATCAACTGCGAGGTAGCCATTTTGCCGGCGAGAAAATGTAGCGAAAATCCTGCGTGCAGGCTAACAGGAATCGCATTGGTCCACCAAGTACGTTGGTAGTATATCTCGGTGCGATTGTAGCATTTGTGCGCATTGCTCACCATTGAATAGAGTCGGTCACCGGCATACAATTCGCTGCCATAACGGTTATAATAGGGCATCAGATTATCGCCGATGTAGAGGCGATTGTCGATACCGAAATTCCATTTCTCAATGCGTAGTCGTACCTCTCCGCCATAGGGCATAACCATCTTCTCGCCCGAACGACGATCGCGCTGGAAGGTTTGTATCCAACTTGCTGTAAGCGACAGACGATCAAGCGGTATTAGATGCTCGAATTTAGCTCCGACATAGGGCTGAACGGCAATATTATCGACCACGCCCGGCACATCCACGCGACCTGCATAGTGATAGACCGAGAGGGTATATCCGCACGTAAAGACTTGTCGTGTATATTCGCCTGCCGAGAAGATTCTAAATTTCTCACGCTCCTCGACCGAATAGAATCCGTCCCAATCGATCCCTAACTCAATATAGCCACCGATACCTTTGTACTGCATCAGCAAGCCCTCGATATTCTTGTCGCAGAAACGTACAGAGTCGCTCGCGATCGTGCCCGAGTAGTCGCCTAATAGCTTTTTGCGCGGAAAGATACCTGCAGTTGCGCCGAATGCTCGACCTCGATAGTTGTAGTATAGCAACAATTCGGGATTTTCGCAGAAGCGCGTATCACGACCAAAGGTCTTGGTGAGGTCCGTTCCGATCATCAATGAATGTTGCGATTTGCCCCAGCCGATACCGATTTGTGGCGTTAGTCGCGCACCAAAGAGCGTGTAGGAGGGCAGACTCAACTGCGCATTTTCGCGATTGTCAAAATTGAAGTCAAAGTCCGCCGACCATAGGAGCTTCTGCGCTGATGCTTGCGTCGCTGTGAATAGGCCAAGTACACTGAATAATGCGATGATCGTCTTACGAAATATCTTCATAATCATTGAAATAGGGCGGCTGATGCCGATAAAACAAAACGGGTACGACACTCCGCGAGGGATGTTCGCACCCGTTGTTGCATTTTACGCCGAAAGACGTTGATTACTTTTTCTGCTGGGGCTGTGCCTCGGGCGCTGCCATAATCATACTCTTATCGACACGCAGAGTTACGTTATCATCAACTTCGAGTACAACATACGCCTCCTTAACCTCACGCACCTTGCCGTGGATACCGCCTGCGGTGATCACTTTGGTACCTTTGGTCATCGAGTCGCGGAACTTCGCCATCTCCTTACGACGCTTCGATTCGGGACGCCAAATGAAGAGCCACATAACCAAAACCATCGCAACGATCATAATCCAGAAACCGCCCTGACCGGGAGCCTGGGGAGCTGCACCTTCAACAGCCTGTAAGAATGTAAACATAGTGTAAAGTGTTTTTAATGTTATTTTCTTTTCTTAACTATTTGGCAAATATACGCTTTTTTTGCGGGATTGCAAACCTCTGACCGATTTATTCGACTTCGGATTCTATATAAATGGTAATCGGGGACACTGCGGCAGAGGTGTAAAGTTGCACGCGCTTGAACTGCCAACCATAAAAACCGTGCGAATCGAACTCGATCGTTGTACGCAATGTATCGCCTGCAAGAGTAGGCTGTTGCGGGTAGTCGATGTTGGTGCAACCACACGAAGATTCGGTGCGAGTGATAACCAATGGCGAGGATCTGTTATTAATCACTCCGACTGATTGCGCAACGATCTCGCCGCTACGCATACGTCCCAATTGCAGAGTGTCGCTTGGTGCCGTAGTAAGTGTATCGCTAATGGTTATAAACGTAGCGAGAGGTGCTTGTTTCGCTGATTCGGGTGGTAGTGCAGGCGCACTTGATCGACCTCCACAGCCGACAAAAGCGAATAAAACGATTATTGCGAAAAGTGTGCGCATAGATCCGATAGTTTTGACTCTTTACAAAAAGGAGCGACCCGCAAAAGTCGCTCCATACTCTTTTTTCGTTACGTTGAGAGATCAGGGTGAATGGTTTAGATCAATCCGCGACCGCTTTTTACAATCACACCCTCCTCGCGCAACGTCTCGGCGCACTTGTCCAGAATACCGTTGATAAACGTGCCACTACCCATCGACGAGTAATATTTCGCAATCTCGATATACTCATCGAGCGAAACCTTGACGGGAATCGACTCGAAATTGATCATCTCCGAAAGGGCAGTAACCATAATCAGGTTATCCATAAATGCGATACGCTCCACATCCCAATTGCGCGTAAAACGCTCGACGAGCTTCATATAACTGTCGAAATTGACAAGCGTGCGACGGAACAACTCCTCGACAAACTCGCGGTCGTCATCGTTCTTGAACTTGGGCAGTACGGGAACCTCGGTCTGCGATGCGCGACAGTTGGCAAGAGTGCGCACAACCATAATCAGCGCAAAACCCAAATCGTCGTTCCAGAGCAGCGACTGCTCTTCAAGTACCTCCTCGATCATTTCGAGGTTCTCGATCTCGCTGGTATAGAACTTCTCGACCAGACGAACGTCGTCGCGATAGGTGTTCTTCTCGGCGGTCATATATGCCTGATAGTACTCCGATGCTACGAGGTTGTTATAGAGCGTTTTGATCAATTCGGGATATTGAGCCCAACCCAGACCGCGCTTTGCAGCGAAGTCGTTGATGCGGCTACTTGCACGCCACTGCGCAATCAGTCGGTTATCGATGAAACGTGTGTTGGGATTGAGGTCCTCGTAAGTGGCCAAATGCTTCTGCTTGGCCAACTCGATACGGCTTTCGGCGTAGTCGGCAACATCGACGATGAGCAACATCATCTGGAAATAGAGATCGTACGCCTTATCGATGCTGTGCAGGAGAGTTTTCTCCGATGCGGCGAGGTCGATAGCGTCAGATTTGAAGTGCGAATAGAGGTTTTTGACTGCTTTGAGCCTGAGTAATCTTCGGGACAACATATATTTGAACGTTTTTTCGACTGCAAAAGTAACTAAATTTTCGCGAAAAGAGTATCTTTGTGCAAATAAAAACAACGAAATGTACGATTTGATAGTTATAGGCGGTGGCGCAGCAGGTCTTATGGCTGCCGGAACTGCTGCATCGCGAGGTCGCAACGTGCTGTTGCTCGAAAAGATGGAGAAGACGGGCCGTAAGGTTCGTATTACGGGTAAAGGTCGTTGCAACCTTACAAATATGCGTCCTCCCGAGGAGTTTGCCGAGAAGGTGAGAGTCAATGCCGATTTCTTCGCGCAGGCCTTTGCCGAATTTAATAACCGCGCAACGGTGCGCTTTTTCGAACGCTTGGGCGTGAAACTCGATGTCGAGCGTGGCGATCGTGTCTTTCCGAAGAGTGGCAAGGCGTGGGATGTTGCGCAGGCATTGGTCGATTGGTGTCGCGAGGAGGGCGTTACTGTGCAGTGCGATTCGCGCGTAACGGAGATCATGACCGTTGGCAAGCGTGTGCTTGGCGTTAAATATGAGAATAAACGAGGCTTTGAACGCAAAGAGGAGGCCGAGGCGGTTATTATCGCTACGGGTGGCGTGTCGTATCCTGCAACCGGATCGACGGGCGATGGCTACGATTTTGCTGCGGCTACGGGCCACGCCATCGAGCCTGTTCGACCTTCGCTCGTAGGTCTTGAAACAACCTACGCCAATATGCACGAATTAAAGGGTTTGACTCTGCGCAATGTCAATGTGCAGATGATGGTCGATAACGAGTTGGCCGGTGAGGAGTTTGGCGAAGTGTCGTTCTCGGATCGCGGTATCGAGGGCGCGGCTGTGTTGCGTTTGAGCCGCGATGCAGTTGATGCGCTTATTGATGAACGAAAGGTGAAATTGGTCCTCGACCTGAAACCTGCTCTTACAGCTGAACAACTTTCAGATCGTATTCGTCGCGAGGTTGAGCAGCTGCCCCCGACCGAACTCTTCTCGGAATTATTGCGTAAGCTCGTTCCGCGTCCGATGGTTCTTGCGCTGGCAAAGGAGTTGGATGTCCATTCGAAGACATATATATCGAAGGTTAGCGAGAAGGAGCTGGCACGATTGGCTACGGTGCTGAAACACTACGTCTTCCCGATTAGCGATTATCGCCCCTTCACCGAGGCGATTGTAACGGCAGGCGGTGTTGATTGCAACGATGTGAACCAATATACGATGGAGTCGAAGTTGATACGTGGACTCTATTTTGCGGGTGAGGTGCTCGATTTGGATGCTGCTACGGGTGGCTATAACCTTCAGATTGCCTTCTCGACGGGTCGTTTGGCAGGTATGCTCAAAAAGTAACAGAACGAGGAATGAGTCTTCTCAAGCCCATAACCAAACGTCTCTATCGTGTCGCTGTCGGCTCGGTGCGCGCAGCTAATGTGCGCCACTATCGCGGACACGGAGTCCATTCGCCCTTCGTCTATTCGTTGGTACGACAGGTCTTTATGCGACGCAGAGTTGAGGGCAAGGATACCGCTTTATATACCGAACTGATTCTGCGAAACGTGTCGCGTCGTCGCGCTACACAGTTGCAAAATCTCTATTCGCATTGTGGTTATGAGAACTACCTCATTGCTGATGCGGAGGTGATGTGTCTTGATGGAGTGGAGTTGTGTGTTGTTCCGCGTGAATGTGATGCGGCACAACTTATGCAATTGACTGTCGAGGCTCATCGCACGCAGACAACACTCTGCATCCTTGCTCCGCGCGACGAGAAGGCTCGCAATCGCCAATGCCGTCGCTTGGTGAGTGAGCATAGTGGCACGAGTGTTGATAATCGCGGTTATCTGCTGCTGTTCAATGTCGATGGGTTGCCGAAACAACATTTTTCGCTATAAATCTATTCACGATAAATTGAATCGAACATGAAACTTTATACCAAAACGGGCGATTGTGGCCAGACCTCGCTGATTGGTGGCGAGCGCGTATCGAAGTGCGACGTTCGCGTCGAAGCCTACGGAACGGTCGATGAACTCTCGGCAAATGTTGCATTGCTGACCGATATGTTGCGCGATGAGAAGGATACCGAGGAGTATGTTGCCGATTTAGTGCGCGTAGGCTCACATTTGATGACAGTGGCTGCTCTGTTGGCTGTCGGTTGCGGTGGCGAGGGTAAGGTTGCCGAGCCGTCGGAAGAGGTTGTAAAGACCCTCGAAGGTCGCATTGACGAACTCTCGGCGCGTGTTAAGCCGATTACAAAATTCACTATCGCGGGAGGTAATAAGATTGTTTCGATGTGCCACGTCTGCCGTACGGTGTGCCGTCGTGCCGAGCGAGCTGCACTTCGCGCCAATACCGAGCACGGCGTGTCGTCGCAGGCATTGATCTATTTGAACCGCCTGTCGGACTACCTTTATATATTGGGACGCACGCTGAACGAAACCTTTGATGTTGAGGAGATTTTGTGGATTCCGTAGTGCGGCGATTGGCTGATTAGTAAGATTATATATAGATTTTTAGATAAAAAAGTTTGTATATCGATTTTTTTACTATTTTTGCAGTCCAATTAACGGCGCACAGTAGGAGAGAAAGGCTGTAAGTTTTTGAATAGCTGCGCGTTGCGCCTAATAACAACCCTTAAAACAATTATAAACCATGTATTGGACTCTTGAATTGGCTTCGAAACTCGAAGATGCTCCCTGGCCCGCAACCAAGGAGGAGTTGATCGATTACGCAGTACGCTCTGGCGCACCGCTTGAAGTGTTGGAGAATTTGCAGGAGATCGAAGACGAGGGCGACATCTACGAGTCTATCGAAGATATTTGGCCCGATTATCCCTCGAAGGATGATTTCTTCTTTAACGAGGAGGAGTATTAAACAAGGTTATTAGCGTAAATCGCTGATTATCAAAAGGAGGAATGAGGTGTTAAAGCCTTGTTTCTCCTTTTTTATATTGAGAAAATCACATATAAACTTGTCTATTTTCTGCATCCTCCTGACTCTTGACTTGATTTTCTTGTGTATTTTTCGTTGTTTGTGCTCTTATTGGAGGAGGAGAGTTGGGATTTTAGTCCAAGATTTGTATATTTGTTAGTCGAATTGCTAAAACTCTATCCTATGGAATGTAAGACTGATAAGCAGAATGGTCTGCCCGAGATAAAGGACTTCTCGGAGGAAGATCGCCAATTTATGCAGATGGCAATCGATCTTTCGATTGCTAATATCGACGAGGGTGGTGGCCCGTTTGGCGCGGTGATCGCGCGTGGTGGTCAGCTCATAGCGGCCGGAGCAAATCGTGTGGTGCCCAATAACGACCCGACGGCTCACGCCGAGGTAGTGGCTATCCGCAATGCTTGCAAGGAGTTGAAGACATTCGATTTGAGCGGCTGTACGGTTTATACTTCGTGTGAGCCCTGTCCGATGTGTCTCAGTGCGCTCTATTGGGCGGGTATCAAACGCATCTGCTACGCCAATACCAAGCGCGATGCGGCGGCAATCGACTTCGATGATTCGTTTATCTACGATCAGTTGCGCCTCGATTACGACTGCCGTTCGATCCATTGCGAACACTTTATGCGCGACGAGGCGATGGCGGCATTTCGTAAATGGGATGCCAAAGTTGATAAGGATGAATACTAATTGATATGTCCAAGTCGCTGAACGTCAGGATATATGAAATGCAGCGCCCACCGAAAGTGGGCGCTGTTTTTTGTATGAAGATGACTTTTTCGATAAAAATATTATTATTTTTGTAGTTTTTCGGGGGTGGGGTGCGTCTAATATGCAAAACTCATTCACTAAAACCCGAACAAACGATCGTAAAACGATCTAAACAAACGAAAATGAATACTCTGGAAACCCAATTTGCGCAAATGGTTTCGCAACACAAGAGCACGATCTACACCGTCTGCTTTATGTTTTCGAAACAGAAGGAGGAGGTTGATGACCTCTTTCAGGAGGTACTTTGCAATCTGTGGCGCGGTTACAGCTCGTTTCGTGGCGAGAGCGAGCCTTCGACCTGGATATGGCGCGTAGCGTTCAATACCTGCATCACGTCCGATCGCAAGCGCCGCCGTTCGAATACCGTTCCACTCTCGATGCGAATCAATCTCTTTGAGGATAAGGACGAGGATTCGCGTCAGGTACAACAGCTCTATGCCCGCATACGACGCTTGCAACCCGTCGATCGCGCCATCGTGCTGCTTTGGCTCGAAAATATGAGCTACGACGAGATCGCTGCGATTGTGGGTATCACGGTCAAGAACGTTTCGGTGCGTTTGTATCGAATCAAGGAGGAGTTGAAAAATATGTCTAACGAGTAACATTTTGGAACACTATGGAGCACAATATTATGACAACCGAATTGGAGCAGATGCGTGATCAGATTGCTATTCTGCGCCGCAAACTCGACAAGGAGACGATCATCAACGAGCGCCTGTTGCGCCGAGCAATGCACGACAAGGTGCGCGGCATTACGCGCGACAACCGTGCGATGATCATCGTCGGCACGCTGTCGATTCCCTACACATTTTTTGCATTCGGTTATTTGGGCATATCG
>JAFPAT010000053.1 GCA_017425655.1 Rikenellaceae bacterium
ATAATTCTGCGAGCCTGTTGCCGAGGCATCGTAGAGCATTACGGGTTTGCCGTGTGAGGGAGCCTCTCCCAAACGGATATTTCGTTGAATTATTGTTTCGAATGCTAAATGGCCAAAGTGCTCGCGTACCTCCGCAACAACTTGGTTGTTAAGTCGATTGCGCGAGTAGAGTGTCAGCAGGAAGCCCTCGATTTCGAGTTTCGGGTTCAATCCACTCTTGACAATCTTAATCGTATTGAGCAATTTGCTGAGGCCTTCGAGAGCGAGATATTCGCACTGAACAGGAACGAGCACCGAGTCGGCTGCTGTCAGTACATTGACGGTAGTGTAGCCCAGCGAGGGCGAGCAATCGACCAGAATGTAGTCGAAGCGATCGCGCACCGACTCCAATACGCGCTTAACGACATAGTGAGCATCGTCCATTTTCGGAAGTTCGGTATCGGCAGCTACCAGATCGATGCTCGATCCTATGAGCCAAAGTTTTTTTAGATCGTGGCTCTGCTGGATAACCTCCTCGGCCTTGCGCTGACCGGTGATGCACTCATAGATACCCTCGCCCGTAATGTCGAAACCGAGGCTCGATGTGGCATTTGCCTGCGGATCGGCATCAACAAGCAATACTTTGCGACCGAGAATAGCCAGCGAAGCTGCCAGATTGATGGCTGTCGTGGTCTTGCCCACGCCGCCTTTTTGGTTTGCTAATGCTATAATTTTTCCCATTGTAATCAGTTGCTTAACCTATTTTGCTTCAATCGAATGTCCCCGAGCTTTTGTCGGGCGACCTTACGGTCGGAGCATAGTATTCAATTGACAAAATTAATGATTTTCTCGGATTTTGCCATCATATTCCGAGGAAAATAACTATATTTGACCATCAAAACTAAATTATTTACGACAATGAGTGAAAATTTGAACCAAATACCCGTCGAGCAACCTGCATCGGAGGTTGTCGAAAAGGTCGAAAATACGACACAAACCACGACTGAAACCGAGCCCGAGACTGCCTCTATTGAGGAGCCGACGGTAATCAACGAAAATACCACTGAAACTACCACCGAGAAAACCACATCGAACGCTGCAACCGACCCGATGAATGATCCTCGATTTGAGGCTCCGCGTGCGCAGCGATTCCCCACTTGGGGAGATATGTTGGCCGTAGTCGGAATCTATCTTTTGGCAACGGTTGCGACCTCGGTTATAACCGCAATTATTGCGGCTGTTTCGGGTGGCGCAGAGGGTTTGGCCGAGCGTATGTCAAGCGGCCCGATGTCGGCTGTAAGCTACGCATTGTCAATGGGTTTGACGATCGTTGGTGTGCTGATATATCGCGCATTGCGTCGTGGCGAAGGTAAGCTGTTTAGCCTCTCGCTTAAAGGCTTTAATCCGATACTGATTCTTTGGGGATTTGTCCTTGTTTTGATTACGGGAATTGTTATCGAACCGGTGCTGAACCTATTCCCCGAATCGTTCCTTGAACTGCTCAATCAGATGGGCGCGAAAGGTGGTTGGTCGGTGCTGATGTTGGTTGTCCTGGCTCCGATAATGGAGGAGGTTCTCTTCCGTGGAATTTTGCTCGAATCGGTGCGCTCGAAATATAGTAGTGGTCGCGCAATTGTGGTGTCGGCACTGATGTTCGGAGTGATTCATATTATTCCGCAGCAGGTTGTGAATGCCTTTGTTATTGGTCTGATCCTCGGATACATATATGTCCGTACCGAATCGCTTTGGCCCGTGATAATCATTCACGCTCTGAATAATGCAATGGCCTACGTGATTATGCAGTGGAGCGATGGCGCGAACATCACGGTACGCTCTCTGATTGAGAACGATACGATCTACGCCGTTGTCTATGGCGCATCGCTGATGTTGTTTGCCGTTTCGGGATATATGGTGTGGCGATCGATCGGGCGTATAAATGCCTCCGATCGAAAGGCATAGTCTCCGTTGCAAAATGTAATTTTTTAACGCCTTGTGTGGTGATTCTTGAACCGCGCAAGGCGTTTTTGTGTGCTTAAATGCGTTTGGTATAGCCCGAAAGGGGCCTGTTTTTGTGGTAAATAATCGCAAATAACCGCACATGAGAAGAATAAATTCTTCTTCGCGCATAATATTCGCACGTGAATATGCGTTAGTTGCAGGAAAAATACTATCTTTGCATTTTGGTTATGACTCGATTTTTGAAAATATCGCTTCTGTTTGCGCTCGTGCTCATTATGGGCGCGTGCCGCGAATTGCCGTTGCCGTTCGAATATGATAGGGTAGTGGCGCAGGTCGGCGATAAAAAGCTCCGCGAGAGCGATGTGCAGTCGATATATGCGCAGGCCGAGACAACGGAGGATAGTGTTGCACTCCTCGAAATTTATGTCGATCGCTGGGTTAAGAACGAATTGAAACTCCGTGCAGCCGAGAATCTCTTCCGCGATAGCGAGGAGGCGATCGAGGCGATGGTTGCCGAGTATCGCAACTCGTTGCTGACACGTCGTCTGGACCAGTACTATGTTGATCAAGAGCTTGATACGCTATTTACCGATGCGCAAATCGAGGAGTATTACAATCGCCATCCTTCAGATTTCCGCTTGGATCGCACGATTGTTCGCGGTCGTCAGATGCGTGTGCCTTCGACATTCCGTCAGGTGAATAAGTTGCGCGAAGTGATGCGTTCGACCTCGGAGGAAAAGTTGCAGGATTGGCGAGATATGTGCCAAAAAAATGGCCTTGAAGTGCAAGAATACAACTCTTGGACCGACTATTCGGAGTTCCTTTCGACGTTGCCCACTTTGCGCGGTCGCAAGTATGAGGAGTTGCTGACTGTGGGGCAGTTGCAGGAGATGCGCGATGACGACGGCCGTTACTACTTCGTGATTACGGAGATTCGTCGTACGGGCGATGCTGCTCCGTTGGAGAGGGTGCGAGAGACGATTCGTCGCATCTTGTTCAATCAGCGTCAGAGCGAGATTATTCGAGCACATGAGGAGCAGATTTATTCCGAAGCGTTGGCATCGGGCGAATTGCGTATCAATTTGGATGGTAAAGAGGAGGAGCCAACCGAACAGGAAGTTGTCGATAAAAGGGAGACTGAAACAGTGGCAAATGAAGGCCAGTCCGCTGAATCAACCCAGCCCATCGCAACCGAACCAAAACAGAAATAACAACGAAATAAAACACAAAAACAGATATGATTAAGAGAGGTATTTTATTCCTTTGCGCATTGATGTGCGCAGTTGCCGTAGAGGCGCAGCAGGTGATTATCGATAAGATTGTTGCTGTTGTCGGAAATTCGGCTATCTACTATTCGGACGTTGTCGAGACGGCCGATCGTTTGGTTCAGCAGCGTCGTGAGATGGGTTACACCTCCGATCGCGATCCGAAGAACGAGGCTTTGGAGCAGTTGATGTTGCAGAAATTGCTCTATCATCAGTCGCAGGTCGATTCGGTCGATGTTTCGCGTGTCGAGGTCGCTATGCCTGTTGAAAATATGGTTCAGAATATGATCGCCGAGGCAGGCTCGATCGGTGCTTTGGAGGCGCAGGAGCATAAGGCGGTCTATGATATTCGTGAGTCGTTGATTCAGCAGTATGTTGAGATGCAGTCGGCGCAATCAATGCAGCGCACGATTCAGGATAAAGTAACGATCACCCCCGGTGAGGTTGAGCGTTACTATAAGTCGCAGCCCAAAGATAGTTTGCCGATTGTCCCCGAGCAGTATGTCTATGCACATATTACCAAATACCCCTCGACGATGGACGAGGCGAAACGTCGCGTGAGGGAGCGTCTGCTCGATATGCGTGAGCGTATCATCTCGGGCAAGGCTTCGTTCTCGACTTTGGCTCGTATGTATTCGGAGGATGGCTCGGCAGTTCGCGGTGGTGAGCTCGACCCCCAGCCTTTGGAGGGTTTCGTACAGCCTTTTGCCGATGCATTGGAGAAGTTGAAGCCCGATCAGATATCGGAGGTTGTCGAGACCGAGTATGGCTTCCACATTATTCAGGGTATTGAGCGTCTGGCTAACGGTACATATCGTTGCCGCCACATCTTGATCCGCCCCTATTTCACACCGCAGGAGTTGGCCGAGAGCGATAATCTGCTCGATTCGCTGGCAAACCTGATCCGTTTGGATTCGATTACCTTCGAGGCTGCCGCATTGGAACACTCTGACGACCTCTTCTCGAAGCAGAATGGCGGTTTGGTTTCGAACCACGACATCTTGGAGGCGCAGCAGGCTTATGAGGCTCGTCTGACCCAGACCAAATTCTATAAGGAGTACTTGATGCCCGCCGACTATAATGCTATCCGTCGTTTGAAGAAGGGCGAGGTGTCGGATGCCTTCCAGACTACCGATTTGAAAAGCAACCAGTTGAGCAAGATCATTAAGTTGCTCGACGTTATTCCCTCGCATACGGCAACCCTCGACGAGGACTACCTGATGATCGAGGAGGCTGCGCTCGAACATAAGAAGCGCGAAGAGTATAACAAGTGGTTGAAGGGTCGCATCGAGGCGATGTATATTCGTATCGAGCCCGAATTCCGCGAGGGTGAGTGGGAATACGATAATTGGGTTAAGTAATTCTCGCGACCAAAGAACTTTGCTATTACAACGATTTAGATACAACTGACTCGTTTGAAACGTCTTACGACCATATTACTGCTGATAGCTGCCTTAATGTCGATTGCATTTGCGCAGTCGCCCGCCTCGTCGCGTGGTCGTCGCAAACCGGTCGATATGCAGGGTAATGATGCCTATTCTGTCAAATATAAAGATACGACGGCGTTGTGCCTTGTGGGCAATGTGATGTTCTATCATAACGGAACGATAATCACGTGCGACAGCGCGGTGCGATATAGCGAGAAACATATGGAGTGTTTCCGTAATGTGCTGATCAACAAGGACTCACTCTATGTCTATGGCGACCGTGCCGAGTATAATGGTGAGACAAATATGGCATACGTCTTTTCACCGCTGATTAAGGTTGTTGATGGCGATGCGACGATGTACACCTATACATTCTCGTTTAATACGCTTGAAAATGTGGGTCGTTTCGGCGGTGGTGCAATCGTAACCAAAGGCGATAACCGTTTGGAGGCCGATCGCGGATACTACTATGCCGATAGCAGTGTGGTGATCTGTGTCGATGCGGTCGAGATGCAGGATTCGCAATACAAACTCAAATCGGATTCGGTCGTATATAATCTTGATACCGATGTGGCATCGTTTGCCACCGATACCTATATTTGGAACGAGAAGGGCGAGATGGTCAATGCTTCGGCAGGTCGCTACGATCGCGTGGCTGACCGTTTTGAACTCTTCTCCGATAGCTATATCCTCACCGAGAAGCAGGAGGTTTGGGCCGATAGTATCGACTATAAACGCGCACTCGAAAATGCCGTCTTGCGCCGCAATATCCAGATCGACGATACCGATCAGAAAGTGCTGGCTTTTGGTGATTATGGCGAGTATTGGGGCGATCGTGAGGAGGCTCTGCTTACGCTCCGTCCGTCGGTGATCAGTTACGATCCCGAAATGGGCGATTCGCTCTATGTTCGTGCCGATTCGATACTGCTATTTACCGAGCGATTGTTGGCTGTTGATAGTATGGCGGTAGTTGATTCGTTAGCAATGGCAGATTCGCTGGCCAAAGCCTCGCCGTCATTGAATGACCTCCGTCAGCAGATGGACTCGGTAGCTACGGCAACGGGCATTTCAACCGATTCGACGACTATGACGGCTTCGGTTGCAGATAGCTTACATACAGCTCAATCGACAGATAGTGTGGTTGTTGAGCAACCTACAACAGACTCCTTGCCTGCTCCTGCGGTCGAACTGACCCCCGAACAAATAAAAGCACAGAAAAAGGCCGAGGCCGAAGCACGTAAAGCCGCAGCCAAAGCCGAACAGCAGGCCAAGCAGGCTGCAAAGGCTGCCAAGCAGGCTGAAAAAGCGGCCGCACGAGAGGCTCGTTTGAAGGAGAAAATGGCGGCACGTCGAGCTAAACGATTGGCCAAGATTGAAAAATATGAGCGCTCACGAGCCCAGCAGGATAGCCTTGCGATGGACTCTCTGATGCGCGATTCGTTGTTGCGCCACGCGGGCGATGAACTCGCTGATGAGCAGTTTGATGGTCCAGATAGCACAATGATCGCAGATGATACAACCGCGATTGACTCGGTCCGCCGTATTATTCGTGCTTATCGAAATGTACGCAGCTATCGCAACGATTTCCAGTCGGTTTGCGACTCGATGGTGGTGCTGTCGCTCGATTCGACCATACATCTCTATCTCACGCCTATACTCTGGTATGGCTCGAATCAGGTAACAGCTGACAATATTGATATCTATACGGCTAATCAGCAGATCACTCGTGTCGAGTTTTTGGGTAATCCGATTATGGCCGAGAAGATCGATTCGATGGCCTATAATCAGGTGGCAGGCAAGACTATTGAGGCTCTTTTCCGCGATAATGAGGTCTATCGAGTTAATGCGGTCGGTAACGGCCAGACGTTATACTATACGACCGATGAGGCTACGGGCGTTGTGTCGGAGTTTATGACCATTACCTGTGGCGATATCTCGTTCCTGCTTGCTGATCAACAGATCGAAACGATTATCTGGCGAGGTAATCCGGTCTATTCGATCTATGCGATTGAGCAGGTGCCCGAGGATCAAGAGCGATATTTGCGCGATTTCCAGTGGCACGGTGATAAGTGCCCGACTGTGAAACAGGTCTTTGATCGCCATTTGCGACCTTCGCGACGAGAGGAGATGCTTAAAAAGCCACAGCCGGAATTCCCGATTCAGCAATCTATCAATCGTCGCCGTAAGCGTCTGACAGATAGTGGAGTTTGGCGAGATAGGGATGAGACGTTATCGCCGGAGGCACTTGAGTTTATCGAGGTTGTTAAGCGTAGATAGTGAAATATTTTGCAAAAAATATAAAAAAAATCGACGAAGAATTTGCAGATTGTAGAATTTGTATTACTTTTGCACTCGCAAACAACAAAACGGTGTGGTAGTTCAGTTGGTTAGAATACCTGCCTGTCACGCAGGGGGTCGCGAGTTCGAGTCTCGTCCATACCGCAGAAAGTCCGAAGAGAGATCTTCGGGCTTTTTTGTTTTTGGGTTGTAATCGAACTCGCGACCTCCGAAGCCTCCCCTTTACAAGGGGAGGTTTGGTGGGGATGTCAATAAAAATATCGCGAGCCAGCACGCGCGAAGCGCGGGCTCGAGTCTCGTCCATACCGCAGAAAGTCCGAAGAGAGATCTTTGGGCTTTTTTGTTTTTGGGTTGTAATCGAACTCGCGACCTCCGAAGCCTCCCCTTTAC
>JAFPAT010000054.1 GCA_017425655.1 Rikenellaceae bacterium
GGCTCTGGCAAAGGTTTTGCTTAAACACAACTACAAAAAGGGCAAGTTCGAGGTCGATAACAAGATCGACGCAAAGTTCGGCTATAACCGTATGAAGGTCGAGATTGCAGGCGATGACGGCGCAGTCAATAACAAGGGCGTATGGTTCAAGAATCAGGACGAGTTCCTGCTCGAAACCAAGCCCGCGATCAAGTTCTCGCAAAATTGGGATTTCAGCTCGATTATCAAGTTCCGTAGCCAATTTGCATCGGGTTACAAGTCGCGCACCGAGCAGGAACAGCAGCATCGCAAGAGCGCGATGTTCGCGCCGGCATACTTCGATGTGTCGCTCGGTTTGACCTACTCGTGCCCCAAGAAGGGCTTCCCGATCAAGATCAACTTGGCACCTTTGGCAATGAACGCCACGTTCGTCAATAGCGAGTTGGTGCGCCAGAATGGTTACCTCTATGGTCTGGTCAGTGCAGACAAGACCTCGAAATGGGAGGGCGGTTCTTCGGTGCAGATCGACTTCGACCGCAAGTGGGGCAAGCGCGAGTGGTTCCGCTATCGCACTACGCTCTACACCTTCTCGGGTTGGATGACCAACATCGGCCTCGACAACAAGGTGCGCGACTATGGCGAGTACGTGGATGCATACAAGCAGTGGGAGGCTAATGGCAAGGTGGCAGCCAACAAACCCATTCTGCCGATCCACCCGACGGTTCGCTGGGAGAATACCATCTCGCTCAAAGCGTCGAAGTATTTCACCACCGATATTTCGTTCCAGCTCTACTACAACCGCGCACAGCACCTTAAAGTGCAGACACAGACCCTGTTGAGCGTCGGTTTGAGCTACACGTTCAAGAATAAGTAACAACGGAGAAGAATGTACAAAAATTCACGAAATAAGGTCCTCATACCTCTGCTGTTGGCCGTTGCGTTGGCGGTGGGTCTGATTGTCGGGCAGTCGATGGGTCGCAGCACGGCCGAGTCGCAGTTCCGCCGCGTGATCTCGCACCTGCGCCCGCCATACGACAAGCTCAACCGCACAATGGCGCTGATCCAGAACGAATATATCGACTCGCTCAATATGGATTCGATCACCGAGCAGGTGTTGCCGTTGCTCGTGCAGCAGTTGGATCCCCACTCGATATATATCCCTGCGAAGGATATGCAGGCGGTCAATGAGCCGCTCGAAAGCGAATTCGACGGAATCGGCGTGGTCTTCAATATGGCCACCGACACGGTCATCGTGCTCAACGTCGTGCCGTCGGGACCGAGCCAGAAGGCGGGTGTGCAGAATGGCGACCGCATCCTGCGCATCGACAATCGCGCGGTGGCGGGTCAGCGCGTTCCGCAGGACAGCATCGTGAAGATGTTGCGCGGACCGCGAGGCAGCCAGGTGCAACTGACGCTCGAACGATTGACCATTAAAGATACTATCAATCTGACTGTTACACGCGATGCTATTCCATTGAAGAGCGTCGATGCGGCATTTATGCTCTCGGACAACATCGGCTTTATTCGCCTGTCGGCCTTTGCCAAAAATTCGTATGCCGAGGTGGTACGTTCGCTGCTGATGTTGCGTAGCGAAGGTATGACAAAGCTCATCTTCGACCTGCGCGGCAATACGGGAGGTTTCCTCGATCAGGCAATACTTATTGCCAACGAATTCCTGCCCGAAAAACGAATGATCGTCTATACCGAAGATCGCCACAAAGAGCGTGTCGAGCAATTCTCGTCGGGCACGGGTACGGCAACCGACATCGCGTTGGCGGTACTCATCGACGAAGAGAGCGCATCGTCGAGCGAGATTCTGGCAGGTGCGTTGCAGGATAACGACCGAGGTGTGATCATCGGTCGCCGTTCGTTCGGTAAGGGCTTGGTGCAGCAGCAGATACCCTTCGACGACGGATCGGCTCTGCGACTCACCACGGCGCGTTACTTCACTCCGACAGGCCGCTCGATCCAGAAGCCCTACACAACGGGCGACGCAAAGGGCTATGAACGCGAGATCTATGAGCGTTATGCCCACAACGAGATGTTCTCGGCCGACTCGATCCGCTTTGACGACTCGTTGCGATATATCACCCCTGCAGGTCGCACGGTCTATGGCGGAGGCGGTATTATGCCCGATCGCTTTATCCCGATGGATACGACCGATATGACCCGCTACTACATCGAAGTTGTGGGTCGCAATATCCTCTATCGCTACACGATCGAGTATGGCGATCGCCACCGCGATGCGCTCAATAAGGTGCAGACAACGGCCGATCTTCGCGCGCTACTCGATGCCGATCGTACCCTTTTGAACGACTTTGTCGCCTATGCCGCACGTAAGGGCGTACGCCCCGCGTGGAGCGATATCCGCCGTTCGCGCAAGCTGTTGGAGGCGCAGATCAGAGCCTTCATCGGTCGCAATACGGCACTCGAAGATGCAGGTTACTACTCCGAAATTCACGCCGTAGATACGGTTGTCGCGGCGGCAATCGAGGAGCTTGAAAATATGGACAATTCATTGGAACCCAAAACAATAGAACAAGATGAAAATTAAAATATTGGGCATCGTCGGCTCGGCCGCAATCGTGGTTGTGATCGCTCTCTCGTTGATCAATTTCGGCAACTACCACTCGCTGCTGCCCGAACGCCCCGCAAAGACCGAACAGTGCGACAGCGTTGAGTTAATCGACTGCGCAGAGCAGTGCGACAGCATCGAGTTGAACGAGGTAACAGAGCAAGTGATGAACGAAACGAACAACGAAATGACAACATCGGAGCAGACCACCGAAGAGGTTGCTATTGATGCAATACCCGAACTCACGACCGACAAGATCAGAGTTGTGGGCGTGGCTCCCGAAGCGACTGCCGAAGAGGTAGAGGAGTAGCCTAGAGCTGATCAATCTGCCCGCCCTGCAAAGACGAACAATCTACCACCGAAAACAGACAAAAAACAAAAAAATAAAACTAACCTACACTTATGTTAGACGCACAATACAAGTCATTCTATGACGAATTATTGCGAGCGAAGATCGACCGCAAGCGACTCATAACCGATCCGCTGCGTCTTTTCGCCTACGGAACCGATGCGAGCTTCTATCGCCTGATTCCGAAACTTATCGTGCGTGCCACCACGACCGAGGAGATCCGCGCAATCGTGGCCGCTGCAACCAAATTCTCGATCCCCGTAACCTTCCGCGCAGCAGGTACGGCACTTTCAGGTCAGTCGGCTACCGACTCGGTGCTGGTGCTGACGGGCAAAGATTGGGAGGGCATCAAGATCGACGAAACAGGTGAACACATTGAGGTTCAGCCCGGTATCATCGGTGCACGTGTCAATAAACTACTTGCGCCCTATGGTCGTAAGCTCGGTCCTGATCCCGCATCGGTGCGCTCGGCAATGATCGGCGGTATCGTTGCCAACAACGCCAGCGGTATGAACGGCACCGACGAAAACAGCTACAAAACGATCGACTCGGTGCGCATCGTGCTGGCCGATGGTACGGTGCTCGATACGGGCAGCCCCGCCAGCCGCGATGAGTTCCGCCGCACGCACCCCGAATTCCTCGCACGTTTGGAGGAGATTCGCCGCCGTGTAGCTGACAATGAGGCTCTTACGGCTCGCGTACATAAGAAATACAGCATCAAAAATACTACCGGTCTGGGACTGAACTCGCTGGTTGATTACACCGATCCGTTCGATGTGATCACCCACCTGATGGTCGGCTCGGAGGGTACGCTGGCATTCATCGACCTGGTGCGCCTTTCGACCCTCGAAGCTATGCCCTGCAAGGCCAGCGCAATGCTCTACTTCAACGATATGCGCACGGCGTGTGAGGCCGTTCAGCAGTTGAAGGGCTCGCCCGTTGGCAGTGTCGAGCTGCTGGACCGCCTGGCTATCCGTTCGATCGAGCATATGGAGGGTATTCCCGCCTTTATCCACACGTTGCCCGAAGATGGTACGGCTCTGCTGATCGAGACCACCGCCCGCACAAAGGAGGAACTTGATGTGAAGATTGCGGCTATCAACGCGCTGATCCATCCCGAACAGCTGGCCGCGCCGATCGAATTCACCGACAAACCCGAAGAGTACTCGAAATATTGGAAGATGCGCTCGGGCGTATTCCCCTCGGTGGGTGCGATGCGTCAGCCGGGTACGTCGTGCCTGATCGAAGACGTTGTGTTCCCGATGGAGGTGTTGCCCGATGCGACGATCGACCTGCAACATAAGATTGCCGAGTATGGCTACGAGGATGGTGTGATCTATGGCCACGCTATCGAGGGTAACTACCACTTTATCATCAACGAGGACTTCTCGAACCCCTCGCGTGTGAACCACTTCGACTGCTTCCTGCACGACATCGCTCGTCTGGTTGTCGAGAAGTACGACGGTTCGCTCAAAGGCGAGCACGGCACGGGTCGCAACATCGCTCCCTACGTAGCTTACGAGTGGGGCGAGGAGCTGTGGCAGGTGATGAAGGATTTGAAGGCTCTGTTCGATCCGAACAATATTCTCAATCGCGGTGTGATCTTCAACGACGACCCGAAGTGTAATATGAAGAACCTGAAAGCGATGCCGCAGACCAACAAGAATGTCGATCGCTGTATCGAATGTGGTTTCTGCGAGGTCAATTGCCTCACTTGCGGCTTCACGCTCTCGGCCCGTCAGCGCATCACTTCGCAGCGCGAGATCACCCGTCTGCGCACATCGGGCGAAAATCCCGAACTGCTCAAAGCATACCTCAAAGAGTACAAATATTATGGCGAGCAGACCTGCGCAGGCGATGGTTTGTGTTCGACCTCGTGCCCCGTACAGATCAATACGGGCCACCTGACACACGACCTGCGCGAGGCCGCTGCAACACCCACCACTAACAAAATCGCTCAATGGACCGCCGACAACTTCTCGACCATCACGTCGGTTATGCGTGTGGGCTTGAAGGGTGTCAATGGTCTGCGCGTAGTATTTGGTAGTCAGCTCTTTGGAGCTATGGCACGTGGCGTGCGTGCGGTGAGTGGAGGTGCTATTCCGCTCTGGACACGCTCGATGCCGCGCGGCTCGAACGGCCCCAAGCAGGGCGAGGTCAATGAGGCCAATCCTCGCAAGGTGGTCTATTTCCCGAGCTGTATCAATCAGGTGATGGGTACCTCAGCAATGGATACGACCAAGGAGCCGCTGCACCGCGTGATGGAGCGCGTGATGCGCCGTGCGGGATTCGAGGTGATCTACCCCGAACGTATGGAGCACCTCTGCTGCGGCACGATCTGGGAGAGCAAGGGCTTCCCGAAGCAGGCTGACGAGAAGTCGGCCGAGTTGGAGGCGGCACTCATAAAAGCGTCGAACAATGGCGAGTATCCGATCGTCTGCGACCAGAGCCCCTGCCTGTACCGAATGAAGAACGTAATGAAGGGTCTGAAACTCTACGAGCCGGCCGAATTTATCGTTGAGCACTGCGCCGAGCACCTGACCTTTAAGCCTGTTGATGAGCAGATTGCACTGCACTACACCTGCTCGATGCGCAAAATGGGTAAGACCGACTATCTGTTGCGTCTGGCCCAGATGTGTACGTCGAGCGCGATGGTTCCCGAGGAGGTCGGCTGTTGCGGTTTCGCGGGCGATCGCGGCTTCACCTTCCCCGAAGTCAATGCCTACGCGCTGCGCAAGTTGCGCCCGCAGGTTGAGGCAAAGGGCATCAAGGCGGGTTACTCGAACTCGCGCACGTGCGAGATCGGTCTGGCAACCAATTCGGGCGTGCCCTACTCGTCGATCGTCTATCTGGTCGATCGCTGCACCGCTGGGGAGTAATCGAACGTCGAGAAACAACTCATAATTCATAATTGGGTCGCGCTCTTCAAGGGCGCGGCTCTTTTTTTATTCGTAAATCCACAATTAAGAACAGACTGATCGCTACCACCCCCCAAAAAAACTGAAACCGACAGCCAAAACCGTCGCAATTTTCAAAAATCGTAAGCTAAATTCTGCTCATAAAGGCTTATTTTTAGAAAAATAGTTTTCTTTCAGCCCTTTTATTAGGAATTCTTTGAAAAAATTTATATTTTTGCATCAATTGGAAAAGTAATAAATTAAAATGCCGAAAGTCTATGACAAGGCAAATGCGAGGACTAAACCCGATTGGCTGAAAATTAGACTCACTGGAAACGAAGAGTATGCAGATGTAGCACGTATCGTCAGGGAACACCACCTACACACAATTTGTAGCAGTGGTATGTGCCCTAATAAGGCCGAGTGTTGGAGCCGTCGTACGGCTACCTTCATGATTCTGGGCGACGTATGTACAAGAGCCTGCCGTTTCTGTGCAACCAAATCGGGGCGAGCTTTGCCTCCCGATCCCGAGGAACCCGAAAGGGTTGCTCAATCTGTCGCACTGATGGGACTGCGTTATGCAGTGATCACATCTGTTACGCGCGACGACCTGCCCGACGGCGGTGCCGAGCACTGGGCAGAGACCGTGCGTGCCATCAAGCGTCGTAATCCACAGACTGCCGTAGAACTTTTAATCCCCGATTTTGACGGACGCAAGGAGCTGATTGACATCGTTCTGGCGGCCGGTGCCGACGTGGTTGGACACAATGTCGAAACTACGCGTCGCATCACTCCGCTTGTACGTGCGCGCGCGAAGTACGAAACATCGCTCGCTACGCTGCGCCACATCGCCGAGTCGGGTGTGAAGGCCAAAAGCGGCATCATGGTCGGATTGGGCGAAAGCGACGATGAGATTCTTGAAACACTCGCCGATCTGCGCGAGGTCGGGTGTCGGATCGTTACGTTGGGTCAATATCTACAACCCACCGAAGAGCACTATCCGGTTGCTGAATTTATTACACCAGAAAAATTTGAATACTACAAAGCCCAAGCCGAGCGTTTAGGTTTCGACTACGTGGCCAGCGCACCGTTGGTACGTTCGTCGTATATGGCCGAACGCGCGTTGGATAAATGCCGAGAATAGAGATGAAAACCGCACGCGCCGAGTACCTTGATTTGGGACTCATCGACTACGAACAGGCTTGGGAGCTGCAACGCTCACTGTTCGATGGTCTTTTAGCGCGAAAAAGCGAGGCAAGCAAGGGCAATGTAGAGAGTGAGGAGGCACCTGCCGAGGCAGAGCAAGCTGTCGCTTGTTCGACCGAGGTGCAGGCTACGCTCAATGATGCGGGTTACGTACTTTTGTGCGAACACAACCCCGTATATACGCTTGGTAAGAGTGGCCACAAGGAGAATATACTCTTCACCGAGCAGTTGCTCCGTCAGATCGGAGCCACGTTCTTTCATATAGATCGCGGTGGCGACATTACCTTTCACGGCCCCGGTCAGGTGGTCGGTTATCCGATCCTCGACCTCGAGAAGTTGGGCATCGGATTGAGGGATTACATCGCGGCATTGGAGCAGTCGGTGATCGATTGCGTAGCCGAGTACGGCATCAAAGCGGGCCGTATGGAGGGTGCCGCAGGTGTCTGGATCGAGGAGCAGGGTCGCCCGCCACGCAAGATTTGCGCAATCGGAGTGCGTTCGTCGCGCTATGTTACGATGCACGGTTTTGCGCTCAATGTCGCAACGGATTTGCGTTACTTCACCTACATCAATCCGTGCGGTTTTGTCGATCGCGGTGTCTGCTCGATTGAGAGCGAAGTGGGCCACAAGGTCAGCATCGAAGAGGTGAAGGAGAAGATTATTAACTGTTTAGAGAAAAATTTGAATGTTAAAATATATAAAAATTAAACGTTATGCCTATAGAGAAGAGATGGGTAGTCAAATCTCAGGGCGATGCGAAGGCGGTGGCGGAGCTGTCCATCGGATTAGGTATCTCCCCTGTGTTGGCTAACCTGCTTGTACAAAGAGGCATAGACACACTGGACAAAGCAGAGCGTTTCTTCAATCCGCGCCTTGAAGAGCTCCACGACCCATTCCTGATGAAGGATATGGAGCGTGCAGTCGAGCGAATCGAGCGAGCCGTCAAAAACAATGAGAAGATCATGGTTTATGGCGACTACGACGTGGATGGAACAACCGCCGTTGCGTTGGTCTATACCTTCCTCCGAAGGTTAGGACACGACAATCTGCGATTCTATATTCCCGACCGCTATAACGAGGGTTACGGCGTGTCGATCAAGAGTATAGACTATGCTGCCAGCAAGGGTGTGAGCCTTGTGATCACGCTCGATTGCGGCATTAAAGCGTCCGAAAAGGTGGCCTATGCCAAAGAGAAGGGTATCGACTACATCATTTGCGACCATCACCTGCCCGCAGACCATCTGCCCGAGGCGGTCGCTGTGCTCGATCCCAAACGCCACGACTGCCAATATCCGTTCAAGGAGTTGTCAGGCTGTGGTGTCGGTTTCAAACTTGTTCAGGCCTATGCCCTGCGCAACAACATTCCGTTCTCGGAGGTTGAGCGATTGCTCGATCTGGTTGTGGTGAGTATCGCGTCGGATATCGTTCCGCTTACGGGCGAGAACCGAATTCTGGCTCACTACGGCCTCAAACGCCTCAACGAGAACCCCGGTAAGGGACTGCTGTCGATTATCAAGATCTGTGGCCTTGAAAAGCACACGATCACAATCGACGACATAGTATTTAAGATTGGTCCGCGTATCAATGCCGCAGGCCGTATGCGTGTCGATGAGGAGGACGAGAATGCGGCTCCTTCGGGTGGCCACGCAGCGGTCAATCTGCTCATTGAGCGCAACGAGAAGGCGGCCGAGAACTTCGGCTCGATGATCGACACCTTCAATCAGGACCGCAAGAGTATCGACCGCTCGGTAACCATCGAGGCTCACGAGTTGATCGAGTCGAACCCCGAGCTGAAGAACCGCAAGAGTACGGTGATCTACAACCCGAAATGGATGAAGGGTATCGTGGGTATCGTCGCTTCGCGTCTGATCGAGACCTACTACCGCCCGACGGTGGTGATGACAATGAGCAACGGCTTTGCAACGGGCTCGGCACGAAGCGTTCCCGGTTTCGACCTCTATCAGGCGGTCGAGTCGTGCGCCGATCTGTTGGAGAACTTCGGCGGTCATATGTACGCCGCAGGTCTGACGATGAAGCCCGAGAATGTCGAAGAATTCACGCGCCGATTCAATGCATACGTTGAGGAACATATTGATCCTCAAATGCTTATTCCGCAGGTTGAGATCGATGCCGAGTTGCTGTTTAGCGACATTACGCCCGATTTCCGTCGCAAGCTCAATAACTTCCAGCCCTTCGGTCCCGGCAACCCTGCGCCTGTATTTATCACACGCAGCGCAAGCAGCCACGACGCACGTTTGGTGGGAGCCGAGTGCGAGCACCTGCGTATGGATCTGATACAGCGACAGAAGCCCAACACCACGTTGCAGGCGATCGCCTTCCAGCAGCCCACCCATTTCGAGTGGGTACGCAGTGGTCGCCCCGTCGATGTCTGCTACACGATTGTCGAGAATCACTACCGCGGCACGGTTTCGACCCAGCTGCGTGTGAAGGACATCAAGCGTTGCACAAATAACAAGCAGTAGGGCTGTTGAGGTTTTTGGGGCAGTGAGGCTTTGACTGTTAAGGTTTTAGGGCTGCCCCTTCGCCATCCAACCAATCAAAAAAGAAACGCTCTCCGAATGTTCGGGGAGCGTTTTTTTACATTGCACTATTAAAAAGGTGTAATTACGCACAAATTCCTATTATAGTTACCCTCGAAGTTGTATAACAAGAGGGATTTCAAGGCTTGCGAAGATCGAGAAACCGCAGTTTACCGAGCGTAAATGAGGATTTCGAGATCAAGCGTAACACAGAAATCACCTTGTTAGGCAACTTCGGCTACGCCTGCGGGTAGTCGGCATTGTAGTGGCAACCCACCGACTCCTTGCGATCACGACCCTGCTTGATAACCAGATAGGCCACAGCGATCATATTGCGCAACTCGCACAGATCGCGATTGGGCGTAGTCTTGTTGTAGAGCTCCTCGGTCTCGTGCCAGAGGATCTCCAAGCGGCGCATTGCGCGTTTGAGGTAGAGGTTCGAGCGCACGATACCGACGTAGTTCGACATAATCTGCTGCATCTCGCGCTTCGACTGAATGATGAGCAACATCTCCTCGGTGTTCGACGTACCCTCGAAGTTCCAATCGGGAATACCCTCCTGAATATCGGTGCGCTCGAAGCGTTCGATGGCGTGCTTTGCAGCCTGATCAGCATAGACCACAGCCTCGATCAACGAGTTAGAAGCCAAGCGGTTAGCACCGTGCAGACCCGTGCAAGAGCACTCGCCCAGAGCGTAGAGGCGCTTGATCGAGGTCTGACCGTTGAGATCGACCTTCACACCGCCACAGCAGTAGTGCGCCGCCGGAGCAACGGGGATATAATCTTTGGTGATGTCGATTCCGAGCGACAGACATTTCTCGTAGATATTGGGGAAGTGGCTGCGAATCGAGTCAGCGTCTTTATGCGTAACATCCAGATATACAAACTCTTCGCCACTGCGTTTCATTTCGCGGTCGATAGCTCGTGCCACCACGTCGCGCGGCGCAAGCGAACCCATCGGGTGGTACTTATCCATAAACTCCTTGCCATTGGGCAGGCGCAGGATCGCACCGAAACCACGCATCGCCTCGGTAATCAGGAACGAGGGTCGCTCGCCGGGGTTGTAGAGCGATGTGGGGTGGAACTGGATGAACTCCATATTTGCGATCATCGCCTTTGCGCGGTGGCACATTGCGATACCGTCGCCCGTCGCAACAATGGGGTTAGTCGTTGTGCCATAGATGTTTCCGCAACCGCCCGTCGCCACAACCGTAAAGCGCGAAAGCATCGTCTCGATGCGGCCCGAATCCATATCGAGCACATAGGCTCCGAAGCAGGCCAAGCCGCGCGTATGGCGCGTAACGAACTCGCCCAAGTGGTGCTGGGTGAGCAGATCGATGGCGAAATGGTGCTCCAAAACGGTGATATTGGGGTGCTGGCGCACGCTCTCAATCAGAGCACGCTCGATCTCGGCACCTGTCAAATCCTTATGGTGGAGGATGCGGTGCTCGGAGTGGCCACCCTCGCGGTTAAGTTCGAAGCGACCGTCGGGGGTCTTATCGAAACGAGTGCCCCAAGCGATCAGATCGGCAATCAATTCGGGCGCACGACGAACGACCAGATCAACAGCCTCCGCATCGCAAATACCTGCGCCGCAGACCATTGTATCGTGAATATGCTTTTCGAAGGTGTCGGGTTCGTAGGTTACGGAGCAGATACCACCCTGAGCGTAATTGGTGTTACACTCGACCATTTCGCCCTTTGTAACGATCGTTACGTGGCCAGCTTCGGCAGCTTTGAGCGCGAACGAAAGACCCGCAGCGCCACTACCGATAACCAAGAAATCTGTTTTCATTCCGGTTTTGTAGAGTTAAACGTTGCGCAAATATAACAAAAAATTCCGATAAAGTTTCTCGACCGTCGAATTATTGAGTACTTTTGTAGGGTAAATTCTTTCAGTGAGAAATGGATAGATTTCAAATAGATATTAACGACTACGCATACGAGTTGCCCGATGAGCGAATCGCAAAGTTTCCGCTTGCCGAGCGTCAGCTGTCGAAGCTGCTCGTGTATCGTGGCGGCGAAATCAGCGAAAACCGCTTCTTCCGCATCGGCGAGGTGTTGCCCAAAGGGGCGATGTTGGTCTTTAATAATACAAAGGTGATCCGCGCCCGAATCGTGATGCACAAACCGTCGGGTGCCCGTATCGAGATCTTCTGTCTCGAACCCCACGCGCCGGCCGACTACGAACGTGCCTTTGCGGTAAGGGGCGAGTCGGAGTGGAGTTGCATTGTCGGCAACTCGAAGAAGTGGAAGGAGGGCGAACTGCTGATCGACTTCGAATATGAGGGCAAGCCCACTCGTTTGATTGCTGAACGCGTTGAGAATCAAGGTCGTGAGAGCATTGTTCGCTTCCGTTGGGAGGCTCCGCTTTCGTTCGGTCAGTTACTCGAAGAATTGGGTCGAATCCCCATTCCGCCCTACTTGGGTCGTGAGAGCGAGGAGATCGACAACACCCGCTACCAGACCGTCTATTCGCGTTTCGAAGGCTCGGTAGCAGCTCCGACCGCAGGCCTGCACTTCACCTCGGAACTGATCGAGGAGTTAAAGAGCGAGGGTGTTGAATTTGAGGAGGTTACGTTGCACGTTGGCGCAGGTACATTCCTGCCTGTTAAGGAGGCCAATGCCGCCAATCACCCGATGCACACCGAGCATTTCGAGGTGCGTCTGGCGACGCTTCGCAACCTGCGCCGCAAGCACGGATCGATCATCGCCGTAGGCACCACGTCGGTACGTACGTTGGAGTCGATTGCGGCTCTTGGCTACCGCGTAAAGTGCAGTGGCACACCCGATTGCGAACGCACAGTAGGTCAGTGGGAGTTGTACGATATTCCCGCCGAGGTGGGAGGTGCGGAGTTGCTCGATGCGCTGATCGAATATATGGAGCGTGAGGGGTTGGACCGCTTGAAGACCTCGACGCAGATTATGATCACACCCTGTGGCTATCGCTTCCGCATCGTCGAGGGTATGGTAACCAATTTTCACCAGCCGCGATCGACCTTGTTGCTGTTGGTTTCGGCTCTGGTGGGCGACGATTGGCACGCGATTTACGACTATGCGCTGGCGAATGATTTCCGCTTTTTAAGCTACGGCGACTCGTCGATATTGCTACGAAAATAGATAACTACGTTAGAAAATGGCCTTTTTACCAACAACCGCAAAAGAGATCGAAGCTCTGGGATGGGATTACGTCGATGTGATCCTGTTCACGGGCGACGCATATATTGATCATCCGTCGTTTGGAGCGGCGGTCATCGGTCGTCTGCTCGAAAAAGAGGGCTACCGCGTGGCGATTGTGCCCCAGCCGAATTGGCGCGACGACTTGCGCGATTTCCGTAAGTTGGGTGCGCCGCGACTGTTCTTTGCGGTGTCGGGAGGTGCGATGGACTCGATGGTCAATCACTACACCGCCAACAAACGCCTGCGTAGCAACGATGCCTATACGGCAGGTGGCAAGGCGGGTTTCCGACCCGATCGCACGGTAAAGACTTATACTCAAATACTTAAACGCTTATATCCGCACGTTCCCGTTGTGGTGGGCGGTATCGAGGCTTCGCTGCGCCGTCTGACCCACTACGACTATTGGGACGAGCGACTGATGCCCTCGCTTTTGGTCGATAGCGGTGCCGATCTGTTGGTCTATGGTATGGGCGAGAAGGTGATTCAGGAGGTTGCGTCAGCAATGCGTAACGGATTCAACGCCAAGCTGTTGCGCCGACTGCGCCAGGTGGCATTCGTGGCCGACCGAGCCTATGTCGATCGCCTTGACGAGGAGCAGACCATACGCCTGCACTCCTACGAGGAGTGTTGCCGCGACAAACAGGCCTTTGCCGAGAATTTCACCCGAATCGAGACCCTCTCGAACCTGATGGAGCAGACACAGACGCTGGTCGAGCCGACGGGCGATCGCTATGTGGTTGTCAATCCGCCACATACAACCCTCACACAGAGCGAGTTGGACCAGAGTTTCGACCTGCCCTACGAACGCGCACCCCACCCGCGCTATCGCGGCAAGGGCGACATTCCGGCGTGGGAGATGATCAAACACTCGGTCAATATCCATCGCGGCTGCTTCGGTGGTTGCAGTTTCTGCACCATTTCGGCTCATCAGGGCAAGTTCATCAATTCTCGTTCGGAGCGTTCGATTCTCGCTGAAGTTGAGCGCATTACGCAGATGCCCGACTTCCGTGGATACCTCTCCGACGTGGGTGCGCCGTCGGCAAATATGTACCAAATGGGAGGTCGCGACCGTGAGCTTTGTCGCCGTTGTCGCCGCCCGTCGTGCCTCCACCCGCGCCGCTGTCCGAACCTCAATAATGACCACCGACCGCTGCTCGACCTCTACTCGAAAATCCGCGCGGTGAAGGGGATCAAAAAGGCGTTTATCGGTAGCGGCATACGCTACGATCTCTTCGACGATTCGCCCTATCTGGCGACGGTCATCAAGCACCACACATCGGGTCGCTTGAAGGTCGCTCCCGAACATACCGAGGATGAGGTTTTGCGCCTGATGCGCAAGCCGCCCTTCGCGATGTTCGAGCAGTTGAACTCGGATTTCCACGCGGTGTGTCGCGCCGAAGGAATTAACTATCAATTGATTCCATATTTCATTTCGAGCCACCCCGGTTGCACCGAGGCCGATATGCGCGCGCTGTCGCAGAGGGTACTCGGCAAGCTCCATTTCACGCTCGAACAGGTGCAGGATCTTACGCCGACCCCGATGACGCTCTCGTCGGTGATGTTCTACACGGGCACCGATCCCTATACGGGCAAAGCGTTGTATGTTGCTCGAAATCAAGACGATAAACGTCGTCAAAAATCCTATTTCTTCCGCGAGGGACAGCAATCATCGCATCCGCAAAAGGGTGCTGTTTCAACCCGTTCGCAGAAGGGAGCCGACACCTCACGACCGCAAAAAGGCTCATCGACATATCCGAAAACGGGTCGGAGTAAGCCCCAGCACCCCAAACGAAATAAGAGATAAAATAGAGTTGCAACCACGCTTTCGGGCGTGGTTTTTTATGCGCGACAAAGAGGCAAAACAGCCCTCTACGCACACGTGCAAAAACATAGTTTTTGCCTTTTTCGGCGAAACGTGCGAATATCAGCCGTAGAAAGTAGGGCATATCCAAATAATTTTCTAACTTTGTAGCTTGGTACAACTTACGTAAAATCACGAAAAACAATAAAATATACAACCAATGGTAGAGAAAATAGCAACATTGCTCGCCGAAGTTGAAGCGTTCGATTCAAAGAATCCCGCTGAAATTGAGGAGTTTAGAATTAAAGTCCTCGGCAAAAAAGGCGAACTCAACCGACTGATGGAGGAGTTCAAAACCGTAGCTCCCGAACAAAAACGCGAACTCGGTCAGAAGATCAACCAGCTCAAAAACCTCGCACAGGAGCGTATCGCAACGCTCAAAGCCGAGGCCGAAGCAGGTGCTGCCGACGCTGCATCGCTCATCGGCGATATGACTCGCCCCGGCTCGGCCGAGCAACTCGGCTCGCGCCACCCCATTTCGCTCGTGCGTAACCAGATCTGCGACATCTTCTCGCGTCTGGGATACACCATCGCTGATGGTCCTGAAATCGAGGACGATTGGCACGTATTCTCGTCGCTCAACTTCCCGATGGAGCACCCCGCACGCGATATGCAGGATACATTCTTCGTTGAGAAAACGGGCGACGAGCCCAACCAGAAGGATGTGCTGCTGCGTACCCACACCTCGTCGATTCAGGTGCGCACGATGGAGCACCAGCGTCCGCCGATCCGCGTAGTTTGCCCCGGTCGCGTCTTCCGTAACGAGGCTATCTCGTATCGCGCACACTGCATCTTCCACCAGGTCGAGGGCCTCTATATCGACAAGGGCGTGTCGTTTGCCGACTTGAAGCAGTCGATCCTCTACTTCGCAAAAGAGATGTTCGGCGAGAGCGCAACAATCCGTATGCGCCCCTCGTACTTCCCCTTCACCGAGCCGTCGGCCGAGGTCGATGTTTCGTGTAACTTGTGCGGCGGTAAGGGCTGCAACGTCTGCAAGGGTACCGGTTGGCTCGAAATTATGGGTTGCGGTATGGTCGATCCCAACGTATTGAAAGCCAGCGGTATCGACCCCGAAGAGTATAGCGGTTTCGCGTTCGGTATGGGCGTTGAGCGTATCGCAATGCTCAAATATGGTGTGAAGGACCTGCGCCTCTATTTCGAGAACGACGTGCGCTTCCTGCACCAATTCGACTCGGCACTCTAATTGCAATGACTCTATTTCGCCCCTTCGGCCTGTGTCGGAGGGGCGAAACTAATACAAATAGCTATCAATCAATGTGTTGTAAAGGCGTGATACGGGCTGCGATGGTGGCTCTCACGTTGGCGATGTTCTCGTGCGGAGCATTGCCCCGAGGTACTGCGCCCAAGACAATGCCTGCAATGCTGATTGACAGCACTTTAACCACACGTCGCGACACCACGCCACCGAGCGATTATCCCGCCGAGGCGCACAAAGTGTGGCACTACATCGAGGGTCTGAAGGCCTATCGTCTGCAAGAGGATTCGACTCGGGCACGCCACCATTTCGAGCGCGCTTTGCAGCTCGATACCGCCTACGCTCCCGCCGCCTACCACACCGCCGCGATGCTCGCCACGAAGGATAACGACGAGGCTGAACGATACAGCCGTCGCGCCTATCACACCGACACGAACAACGTCTGGTACAACGCGCAACTCGGTCGCCTGCAAATCTTCCGCGAGCAGTACGACGAGGGTATCCGCATCTACAACAATATCCTTCGTTTGCAGGGCAATAACCCTGAAAATCACCGTATTCTGGCGATGCTGTACAGCGAGAAGGAGCAACCTTTCTCGGCGATCATCGTGCTCGATTCGGCCGAGATGCGCTTCGGAATTCACGAGGCTATTTCGCCGCTGAAACGTCAGCTTCTGGTCGCTACGGCGCAATACGATCGCGCGTTGAAGCAGAGCGAGGAGTTGATCGCGGCCGACCCCTATAACATTGAAAATTACATCGTTGCAGCCGAGTTGTACGCCCACGCGCAGAAGGATTCGCTGGCGATGGTCAATTACCAGAAGGCCCTCGCGCTCGACTCGACGAGTGTCGATGTTCTCGGCTCGCTGAATGATTACTACGGTCGCCGCAACGATCACCCGAACTACCTGCGTACGCTGGTTCCGCTCTACGCGTCGAAGCGAGTGCCGTTGCAGGGTAAAATTGAGAATTTCAAGCGTTTAACGTCGAATATCGAGTACTATAAACAGTACTACGGCCAGCTCAATCAGTTGGCGATGACCGTCGCTGTAACCCATCCCGACGACTACGAGGCGATGGAACTTTATACGGGCCACCTGATCACGACGGGCGATATGGATCGCGCGTTGGAGATCTACAAATCGCACGTCAATGACTCGGTGCCGCGTGTCGAGATTTTCAATACGATCCTCGATATCGAGAGCTTTAAGAAGCGTGCCGATTCGGTCGAGTACTACACCCGTAGGGCGATGGAGCGTTTCCCCGACCGCGCGGAGTTCATCCTTCGTCGTGGCACCTATTACCTTGTAAATCACCAATATCGCAAGGCCGAAGAGGCCTTTGTCGAGGCTCTGAAACGTATCGACAGCGACTCGCTGCGCGGAGCCACGCTCTCGATGATCGGCGATGCGCAATACTCCGACAACCGCCCCAAAGCGGCCTTCCGCAGCTATGAAAAGGCATTGAAACTGCTACCCGACGATGCGGGTCTGCTGAATAACTACTCCTATTTCCTCTCCGAGAAGGGGCGCGATTTGGAGCGTGCGCTCGAAATGAGCAGCCGCGCGATCGAGATTTCGCGCAACAATTCGACCTACCTCGATACCTATGCGTGGATTCTCTACAAGCTCGGTCGCTACGAGGAGGCGAAGAAGGCGATGCGCCAGGCCATAGCCCTCGACCAGACGCAGAGCGAGGTGCTGATGTGCCACTATGGCGACATTCTGCACGCTCTGGGCGAGAATTTTATGGCCCGCATCTATTGGGAAAAGGCTCGCGACGGCGGCTTCGACAAGGCCGAAATCGAAGCTCGATTGGAAAAGCTAAAAAAGTGATAAACTACTATGCGTAAATTTGTTACCATACTTCTGACCCTACTTTGCATCGCTTCGCCGATGGCTCTCACACTCTCGGCGCAGAGCAAGAGCAAGAGCAAAATTGCGACTGCGGTGCAGCAGAGTATCGACCGACTCAATTCACAGATTGCCGAATACGAGCGACAGATCTCCTCGATCCGCAAGGACAAAAAATCGGCACAGGCCGAGGTCAATAAGCTCTCGCGTCTGATCGGCAAGCGTCGCAAATTGGTCGGCGAGGTCAATTCGCAGATGAACGCGCTCAATGGCAACATCAATCAGCTTACGCGACAGATCAACGAGCTCTCGAAGCAACGTACCGAGTTGCAGGAGGAGTACGCCGAGATGGTGCGCGTGGCATATCGCAACTACCGCCAGCAGAACTTCACCACATACCTCTTTTCGGCTGACGATTTCAATTCGGCTACGCGTCGCATCGCGGCAATTCGCCTTGTGAATGATGCCCGACAGAGGAAGGTGGCACAGATCGACTCGCTCACGATACAGCTCGATAGCGCACGCAAAACACTTGATGCAGAAAAGGTTACACTGCAAGAGGCTCGCAACAAACATAACGCCGAACTGAAAAAACTCTCGGCCAACGAGCGCGACTACAAGAAGCGCGTCAGCTCGCTCTCCTCGCGCGAGAAGAAGATTCTCAAAGCACAGCAGGAGCATCGCCGCGAGTTGGAGCGCATCGTCAATTCGACCCGTAAATCGAAGGGCGGAGCGACGGTCGGTGGCAACATCAAGGATAATCGCGGTCGTCTGCCGATGCCCGTCGCGGGTGGTCGCATCAAGCCAAATGGCAGCGATATTGCCGAGATTACGGGCGCAAAGGGGGCACAGGTGAAGTCGGTCTTCAATGGCGAGGTGATGCGCGTCTCGTACAACCGAAATACCAAATCCTACATCGTTCTGATCGGACACGGCCAATACTTCACAACCTATTCGAATATGGCCACAGCGACCGTCAAAGAGGGCCAGAAGGTCTCGGTCGGTCAGGCAATCGGAACGGTCGGCCAGAGTGTCGATGCGTCGGGAAAGACCGAATATAAGCTCGTTTTCGGCCTCTTCTCGCCCAATGGCGACACGCTCGATGCCGACGAGTGGCTCAAATAGACAAACACACAAATTTAGATAAAACTATGGCAATCAGATATTTCAACGATTCGTGTTCGTACCGACTGCCCGAAAAACGTCGCACACGCGAATGGCTCACAGAGGTAGCTCGCGAGGAAGGATACAAGGTTGGTGAGATCAACTACATCTTCTGCTCGGCGGAGCGCCATTTGCAGATCAACCGCGATTTCCTCGGACACGACTACTACACCGACATCATCACCTTCGACGAGAGCGATCTGCGCGGCGAGGGGGTGATCAATGGCGAGATCTATATCGACGTTGAGACCGTTGCCGACAACGCTGCGCAATTTGGCGCAACGCGCCTCGAAGAGATGCGCCGCGTGGTTGTTCACGGCGTGCTGCACCTCTGCGGCCAGAAGGATAAAACGCCCCGTGCCGAGCGCGAAATGCACCGCAAGGAGGACAAATATTTGGCCTTCTGGAAACGATGAGAGAACTGTAAAAAAGGATGAGAACCGAATACGATATCATAGTCATTGGCGGCGGCCACGCAGGTTGCGAGGCGGCAGCGGCAGCGGCAAATCTTGGCTCGCGCACGCTGCTTATCTCGATGGATATGAGCAAGTTCGCCTCGATGTCGTGCAACCCCGCGGTGGGTGGCGTGGCAAAGGGACAGATCGTGCGCGAGATCGATGCGCTGGGCGGCCAGATGGGACGTATCACCGACCTGACGACGATCCAATTCCGAATGTTGAACCGCTCGAAGGGCGCGGCAATGTGGAGTCCGCGTGCGCAGTGCGACAAAGCCGAATTCTCGGCCGAGTGGCGTCGTACGCTCGAAAATACGTGGCGACTTTACCTCTGGCAGGATAGCGCGACGGAGCTGCTTTTCGAGCAGAGCGAGGGCGACAAGCAGACTCGACCGCACGTTGTCGGCGTGCGTACGCAGATGGGTGTGGAGTTCCGCGCAAAGGCCGTTGTGCTGACTGCGGGCACCTTCTTGGAGGGTATGATGCACTGCGGATTGAATCGTGCCGAGGGTGGTCGTGCAGGCGATGCCGCATCGCACGGCATCACTGCGTCGCTCGTCGAGATGGGTTTCGAGGTTGATCGAATGAAGACGGGAACACCCGCACGCCTCGATGCACGTACGATCGATTTCGAGTCGATTGAGCCGCAATATGGCGACGAAGAACCCTCGAAATTCTCGTTTATGCCTGATACAGAGCCTGTTAAGAATCAGTTGCCCTGCTTCTTGGTCTATACCTCGCCCGAGGTTCATGACGAGCTGCGCAAGGGCTTCGATCGCTCGCCGATGTTTACGGGTGTGATTCAGGGTCGCGGTCCGCGTTACTGCCCAAGCATCGAAGATAAACTGCGCACATTCGCCGACAAAGAACAGCACCAATTATTTCTCGAACCCGAAGGTCGAGGAACGAACGAATACTATCTGAACGGCTTCTCTTCGTCGCTGCCCTTTGAGGTGCAAGTAGCTGCATTACAGAAGATTAGAGGTTTGGAAGATGTGCATATCTATCGCGCAGGCTACGCTATTGAGTATGACTATTTTCCACCGACACAGCTCCACCACACGCTCGAAACCAAGCTCGTCGATAACCTCTATTTCGCTGGTCAGATCAACGGCACGACGGGTTACGAGGAGGCCGCTGCACAGGGTCTGATGGCGGGCATCAATGCCCATTTGAAGCTCACGGGTCGTGAGCCGTTCATCCTGCGTCGCGATGAGGCTTATATCGGTGTGCTGATCGACGACCTGGTAACGAAGGGTGTCGATGAGCCTTATCGAATGTTCACCTCGCGAGCCGAGCACCGAATTCTGTTGCGACAGGACAACGCTGACTTGCGACTGACCCCGAAAGCCTTTGAAATTGGTCTTGCCACACGCCGAAGAATGGATATTTGTGATCAAAAACGCGAACACGTCGAGGCACTTATCGCCTATTTGCGCCGCCAGAGCGTTACGCCCGAGGATCTCGACAGCTATCTGAACGAAGTTGGAGCGGGTCCGCTGTCGCAGGGTCGCAAGCTCTACGATGTCTTGTTGCGCAACAATGTTACCATCGATGGTCTTGCTGCGCACTTCCCGAAGCTCGCCCGCTACATCAAACGCGAGGAGATTTCGGCCGAGGCGATTGAGGAGGCAGAGATTCAGGTGAAGTATCGCGGTTATATCGAGCGCGAACAATATATTGCCGAGAAGATGCGCCGATTGGAGAATATTGCCATTCCTGACGGCTTTGACTATCATTCGTTGCAGTCGCTGACCATCGAGGCTCGACAAAAGCTGACAAAGATTCGCCCCGCAACAATAGGTCAAGCATCGCGCATCCCAGGAGTTTCGCCCGCCGACATCAATGTTTTGTTGGTCTATTTTGGTCGATAATGTTCCACGTGGAACAACCTGCGAGTTGCAATTGATAAGCAATTAGGCTGCGCA
>JAFPAT010000004.1 GCA_017425655.1 Rikenellaceae bacterium
CGAGGGCCTCTTTGCGGCTGTCGCCAAAGAGTGCCAACAGAACAAAGTCCTCGCGCATACTCTCCAAAATGCGGCTGTCGCACCATACGCGCTCCTCCATTTCGCGGCAATTTACGCAACCCAGACCCGTGAAGTCGAGGAACAGGGGCTTGCCTGCCTTGCGAGCGGCCTCAATAGCCTCGTTGTACTCATAGAAGCCCGACAGACCGTGCGGCATATGCAGCATATCGCTATATTTCGGAGCCTTGCCATCGACCGTCAGCACTTGATCGGCGGGTGCAGCAGCGGCTGTACCTCCCGAAGTGAGTACGAAGTCCTGCGTTGCCATCGGGGGCAGATAGCCGGTCATCTTCTTCAACGGCGCGCCCCACAAACCGGGAACCATATAGGTTACGAAGGTGAATGAAGCAATAGCCAATGCCAAGCGGGGAACCGAGATATATTTCACTTCGCTATCGTGAGCGAACTTCAACTTGCCGAGCAGATACAGACCGAGCAGAGTGAAGACCACGATCCAGATACCCAAGTAGATCTCGCGGTCGAGCAGTCCCCAATGGTAGGTCTGGTCAGCGGTGCTGAGGAACTTGAAACCGAGAGCGACCTCAATAAAACCCAATACGACTTTCACCGAGTTCAACCAACCGCCACTCTTCGGCATCTTCTGCAATACCGAGGGGAAGAGTGCGAAGAGTACGAAGGGCAGAGCAAACACGGTCGAGAATACCAACATTGTCAGAATGGGCGACCAAATGTCGTTGGTGGTCGATACTGCGCCGATAATTGCGCCACCGACGATCGGGCCGGTGCACGAGAACGATACGAGTACCAATGTCAAGGCGAGGAAGAATACGCCCAGCAGACCCTTGCGATCCGAGTTCTGGTCGCTCTTATTTACCCACGAGCTGGGCAGAGTGATCTCGAAAGCACCGAAGAACGATGCGGCAAATACCATAAATACCAGGAAGAAGATGGTATTGGGCAGCCAATGTGTTGCCAACCAGTTGAAGATATCGGCCGTAACCGTAGCACCGCCGACTATGCGTGTAATCAAAATCAATGCTGCGATGGGCAGGGTATAGAGTGCCACGATGAATACGCCGTAGAGGATTGCACGCAGTTTGCCACCCTCGCCGCCCTTTACGAAGAACGATACGGTCATCGGGATCATCGGGAATACGCAGGGGGTGAGCAGTGCGGCCAATGCCCAAGCTGCAGCAGCCAGCAGTGTGCTCCACAACGAGCCGCTCTCTGCGCTCTCTTCGGTCTCAATCGTAGCCTCGGGAGCGGGAGCAACCTCTGCCTCTTCTGTGATTTCTTCGGGAGCAACCTCCTCTGCAACAGCATCTTCGGCGGGAGTAACTTGCTCTTCGGCAACCTTCGCCGCGCCAATCTTAACACTCAACTGCTCGCTCTTGGGAGGAATACAGTTCTGGTCGTTGCAAGCGCCGTAGAATACATCGATCGAAACGGTTTTAGGCTCGGCTGCGGCTTTAACCTTCTGGGTAAAGACAACCTTGCCCTCCCAAGTGCCGATCTCGGCCTCATACACATCGTCGTATGCGCGATGCGGAGCCTTGCTCGGGGTGATCGAGCCGATCTTCTCTGCACCATCAATGGTGATCTCGGTAGTCGAGATGTAGAGATCCTCGGCATAGGGACCGAAATCGTAGATGTGCCAGCCTTGATCGATATCGGCAGTTAGGCGCACCTCATAGGTTGTTGCGTCGGTTTCAACAGCCGATACCGACCACTTAACGGGCGATTCGGGCTGTGCCATAGCCACTGCGCTGACAAACAGCGATATAAACAGTGCAATAAATTTCTTCATATTATTCTATTGTTTTAATTTTTGTGCAATTTTTCACGTTGGCAAAGATACGATAAACTATCTGAAATCACAATATTAGCCGACACATTCCGCACGTAGAGCGCAAGAAATAGATAATTTACTTCGATTATTCTACATTCCAACTCTCCCGCATCTCCTCGAACGACACCTCCCGATAGCGATTCAGTATCTGATTGATATATTTGACAAACGCAGAATCGGGGAGCATACGTCGGCCATTGACGTAGATGTCAGCGTAGTCATCGGTACTAATAAACACTCGTTTATCTGTATTTGCAAACTCCAAATACGAGACAATGCGGAAATCTTTTACGTGCTTTTGTGAGGTGGGGCGCAACTCGTTGATGTTTGACACATATTGACTGATAATCTTCCGATCGTAAATGAGTGTGTCTTTATGTGGACTACGTAGCAGGTCGTTAGATGTTTCAATGGGAAACTGCGTTGTAGCCCCCATTGGCATATATGCAAATCGCACACAGCTTACCTCTGTCGGACTAATGTGGTCGATTGTGGCACAGCCAACACAAACTAATAGAAATAACAACGATACAACTATTTTTATACTCTTGATGCTCCTGCCGGTCATATTCGCTCGCGAAATGTTTCTACAAAAATAGGAAATTATCGAATATAAAATCTACGACATAACGAAAAAACCTCGCTTTCAGGCGAGGTCTTTTCGTTTAGCGTTTTCAGCTATTGATTAGTAGGTCATGGTAGCGGGCAGAGTCTTTGCCTCGGCAACCATCTTCTCAACCTCCTTCAACGCAGGCACGCGGCGAACCAGGTGCTTCTCTGCATTAACCTCCTCCATCTTTGCAACGAGGTTAGCGGGAACGCGGTGCGACAACTCCTTAACGGTATCAACGCCGGCAGCCTCCAACAGCTCCGAGAACTGGGGACCTACACCGTGAATACGGAACAGGTCAGCGTGGTTGGTCCATTTCAGGATCAGCTTATCAGCGATACCGGTCTGCTCTGCGAGCTCCTTACGGCCTTTAGGTGCAGCGCACTTTTCGAGCAACTGTGCGGGGGTATTGATGCCTGCTGCGATGAGTTTTTCAGCATAAGCCTCGCCTACGCCCTCAATGTCGATAATTTTGTATGCCATAACAGTATTAAGTATTTAAGTGTTAATTCTGGTTTCGAAATTACGAAGAAAATGCGAAAATTCCAAATCTAACCATTGAGAAATACGATTTTTTTCGATTGAGTAATCGAATTGTCTGTTGTGGGCACATTGTAAGGGCGGTGAAGAATGATTTGCAAAAAACGAAAAAAAATCTTAATTTTGTTACACCCAAATTCGATAGTTGTTATGCGTCGCCTGTTGATATTCATATTATCGTTGCTGCCTATCGTAGCGAGTGCTATCGGTGTCGAGAATACGGTATCGTTGCTTGATCGCCTCGATAGCGCACTCGCTCATAGTGAGGAGTTTGCGTCGATGCGCCTGGCTCGTGTGGCATCGATGCGCAAGATGCAGCTAACACCACATATCACCGATGAGCAGCTCTATGATCTCAATGAGACGATCGCTCGCGAATTTGAGGTCTTTCAGTTCGATTCGACGATCAATTATCTCTATTGGAATCTGGGTATCGCTCGCGAACTGCACGACCAGCACAAAATAGATCAATCGATTATAGCTCTCGGTCGTGTTCATGCTACGGCAGGCTACTATCTCGATGCGAACAATATGCTGAATGTTCAGCTCGATACTCTGAGGCTCGATCAAGATTTGCTTGATGACTACTATTGGGCACAATATCGCCTTAATAATCATTTATATATCGAGGCCGAGAACCTTTCGTCGGAGAGTCTTGTGGCTCGTCGAATGCAATATTATCGAGATCGCCTGTTGGAAACTTTGTCGATTAATTCGTTTGAGTATCGTATCTTGCGAGTGGAGCAGTTTTTCGAGAGAGGTGAGGTGGATAAAGCCGAGCGCGTGTTGGCCGAGATGACGGAGGACTACAATACCGAAAGCCAAGAGCAGTCGATCGTAGCATATTATCTCTCTGAATTGTATGGATACAAGAACGATAAGAGCAAGCAACTCTATTTCGCAACGATTGCGGCATTGAGCGAGGTACGATTGGCTATACGTGATAATGTTGCACTTAATGCGCTATCGGTTAGTCTGTTTGAGGATGGCGAGGTGGCACGAGCATTCCGTTTGAGTCGTGCAACTTTGGATTTTGCTCTCGCTTATAATGCCAAATCGCGCGTGTGGCAGGTGGCCTCGATTCTGCCTACGATCGAGTCGGCGTATCGCGATAAACAGCAGAAGCAGAATAATCAGATCTATATCTTTTTGACGGTGGTTTTGGTGCTGTTGATGATGTTGTTCGTTATTCACCTTGTGCAGCGTCTGCAACGTGAGAACCTCGACCGTACCCGACGACAGCTTCAAGAGGCCAATCACAATCTTGTCGAAAACAACAAGAGCCTGCAAGCTTTCAACGACCGATTGAGTCAATTGAATAGCGATATCGCCGAGGCCAATGCGGTTAAAGAGGAGTATATCGCGCTCTTCCTGCGTGTCTATTCCGAGTGTATCGATAAGATGGAGGGTTTGCAGCGTCGTGTGCGCAAATTGGCTACGCACGATAATCTTGCCGAACTGAAGCGTGAGCTCTCCAAATCTGATCTGGTTGATGAGGAGTTGGGGCATTTCTACGAAATGTTCGACAACGCCTTCTTGCGTCTATATCCCAATTTTGTTAATGAGTTCAACTCGCTGCTCGAAGAGGATGCCCGCATCGAACTGAAGAAGGATGAAAAACTCAATGCCGAGTTGCGAATCTTTGCACTGATTCGCTTGGGTATAAATGACTCGTCGAAGATCGCTGCGCTGTTGCGCTACTCGGTCAATACCATCTATAATTATCGCGCGAAAGTTAAGAATAAGGCGTGCGTATCGCGTGAAGAATTTGAGGAACGAATTAAGAAAATCGGATCGTTCCAAAGCATCAAATAGACTGTAAATTTTCTCTGCAAAATCGTCTTAAAATCGCTCTTAAACGGGGTAAAAATGGCCGAAAAAAGCCACTTTGTGCTGTGTTTCGCCCCCACTTTATCCACTTTTATTTTGGCTTCTTTGATTATAAGTAGTTGTTTTTAAGAGCATTGTGTTCGTAGAGTGTCTAAACAATCTATATTTTTACCACTTGGCATTGTGAGTGCCGATTTGTTGTCATACTTTTGCAGTGCAAACCGATCAAGAAGCACTATCTGAAAAAAGTCTATTTGTATTACTTCTTCGGGCAAGCGGCCTGTCAGGTTTGCAATCTCAACTAACCCGCCAATAATAGTTAGTTAGAAACGTTGTGTGGAGAATAGCGTGTGCGAGAGCTCGCGCTATTCATTTTTTTTGAGGCGTAGATTTCGTGTGTGGATCCGCCACTTGCGCCACTTAATCGCTCGCGAGCGTAGATTACAAAGCCCTCCACCTTTCCCCTAAATAAACCAAAAGCCCCATACCACTCGGTATGGGGCTTTTAATATTGGTTTGAGAACGTAAGTACTACTCCTCGTCGCGCTGCATGTGCTCTACGTAGATAGCGTGCTGCATAGCCTCGCGCTTTGCGATCGAAGGCTTGGTGAAGTACTGACGGCGACGAAGCTCCTTCAAAACGCCGGTACGCTCATACTTTCTCTTAAACTTCTTGAGAGCGCGCTCGATGTTCTCGCCCTCTTTTACAGGCATAATAATCATTGTAGTAAAATTTTTTTATTGTTTTCTTTTGTTGTATTCTATTGGTTCTTTGATGGTTATCCGACCATCAGCGGGGTTTCGTGCGGCCTTGCCGACACTCTGTTCCTGGTGTGTTACTCGGTCTGTTGCACATCAAATCGGAGATAGGGCGCAATGCGTGCTGCCTCATCTTCGGTGAATATTTTATCCTTTACGAGTTCTCCGATTGTTGTCCAACCTCCTTTCAATTGCCTTGTTTTCAGTAACTTTCTTAATGCCGTAGGTGGTAGATACGGATGTCCTGCCAACTCTTCAGCGGGCGCAAAGTTAATACTAATTTTTTGAATTTCACAACTATCACACCAAATTTGTTGCACAATTAGCTCATAATTTCGTTCGGTGATACCTCGAACCTCGCTTAATTGCTCCAATTTGTGGAATCCACCGAGTCTTTGGCGGTAGTCGATGATTGCCATTGCACTCTTTGCTCCGATACCGCGAATCGAGACCAATGCGGTCGAGTCGGCGCGATTAATCTCGACGAGTTGCGGTTCGTTATCGGTTGCCTCCGGCTCTTCGTCGAAGATCAGATAGGGTTGTAGTCGTACCAACATTTCGTCGCTAACTACGTAACATTCTGCTACTTCATCAATTGTTCGCAGACCACCGCGCATATCTCGATACTTTACCAGCACTTCGGCTTGACGCACCGAGAATCCGATCTTGGAAAGGTAGCTGATCGAGGCTGTGTCGAGTCGAAACGGAGTTAGCGCCAACGTGTCGCGTGTGCGACGAGCATAGCGGCGTGAAGTGTCGTAATGATGTGCGTGATACTCTTTTTGTTTGAAGGGCTTTAATGCAAACTCCTCACCAATAGCGATATATGGCTCCAATCGGCGATACATATCCTCGCTGACGGTATAGCACGATGCGAAGTCCTCTTTGATTTCGAAGCGCTTGCCTCGCGCACGAAATTTCACAATGCCGAGAGCCTCGTTGCGCGAAAATCCGAGCGCGAGTAGTGAGTGGTAGTCGATTGTATTCGGATCGAACATAAAGAGCGAATCGCCTTTTATGGTTTCCCTCTCATCGTGCTGAAATGAGCGTTGTGAATTTAGACTATCTATTTGAGCGGCAGCCTCATAGGGTGGGGTTGGCACATAATCGGGGTCGAGAGCCCGGCGTAAAACTATGGCGCAAACGATCAGCGAAGGGATTAGTATCAAAGCCCCTCGAAACTCGTTTGATGTCAATATTTTACGCAGAGGTTTCATCGCTCGGGGCGAAGGCTATTTTCGTCGAATTGCGACCAAATTTTGGTACATAAATATTTCGCACGACTCCTCATAGCGACGAATCGGATGCAGACCGTGTTTGAGGATGCGATATATCTCGAATCGGGGCGAAAGCAGTGTCCAGATGTCGTGGAATGATACGCGGGCAGCCAGCGTTGTGGCTCCAAATTCAAGCTGAATATAGTCGATGCGGCCCTCCGCAATCATTCGGCTTGCTCCGCGCAAGGCCTCCAACTCGTTGCCTTCGATGTCCAATTTCAGGAGGTCAATACGCTCAATCGAGCGATTGTGGCAGTAGTCATCGACCGACACCAATTCGATACTTTCAGTTTGATCCATTGTGCGGTCAAATCGTTCAAGATCACGCGGATAGAGTGATGCCAAGGTTGAGCCGTCGCCGTCGGTATAGAGTGTTGCCGTTGTCGTAGAACTGCCTACTCCCAACTGGTTCAGGACTATGCCGTCGATGCTTGCGGTACGTTTTGAAAGCTCCTCGAAGGTTGCGTGCGAAGGCTCGAAGCAGTGAATCTCGGCGCGGTTACCGAAGACCTCGCTCACCTCGTGGGCATAGTCGCCTACATTTGCACCAACATCAAAGATCACAGCGCGACGCGAAAGCTCCGCCAAACGACGATGCAACTCATCCAACCAGCGACGTTCGCCATTTCGATCGCTATGCTCCGAGTAGCCGATGCCCATTGCATAGAGCGTAAATTTCAGCACAGCCGTGTGTAACGACTGCAACGCAGGGCGGCTCGCAAGCGATGTGTAGAGATCGGCTACTGCCTTTTTAGCGGACATTTTCATAGCTCTCGGCTTCGGCTTTTGTTATTCGACGTATAGTACCAGACCCTTCAGGTATTCACCTTCGGGGTGGTAGATGTTGATCGGGTGGTCGGCGGGCTGTGTCAGCTGGTGCAGAATACGTACGCGGCGACCTGCGATTGCAGCAGCCGAGAAAACGGTTGTGCGGAAAAGCTCCTTGCTAACGGCCTGCGAACAACTGAATGTAAAGAGAATACCTCCGCTTTTGATCTGTGCCAAAGCACGGGCATTCAGCTTTTTATAGCCCTGCATAGCGTTGCCGAGCACCTTGTGGTGCTTTGCAAATGCAGGAGGGTCGAGGATGATCATATCGAACTTATCGCCGATATTGTGCAGATACTCAAAGGCATCGACCGCTGCCGACGTGTGGCACACATCCTCGCCAAAATTCAGTCGCATATTCTCGTCAGCGAGCTGTACGGCGCGCTCCGAACTATCGACTGAAACCACCTCTTTGGCTCCGCCAGCCATAGCATAGACCGAAAAACCGCCCGTGTAGCAGAATGTATTGAGCACGGTGCGACCCTTTGCATAGTGGCGCACAAGCTCGCGGTTGGCTCGTTGATCGATGAAGAAGCCCGTCTTCTGGCCCTTCTCCCAATTCACATTGAAACGGTTGCCATTTTCGAGTACCTCCTGTGAGGGGTTCTCCGATGATCCATACAGATACGAATCGACTGCATCCAAACCCGCTTTGAAGGGAACGGTCTGCGAACTCTTATCATAGATTGCGCTAATGCGGTCGCCATAGACTGCGCGAATAGCCTCGGCGATCTGCTTGCGCGAGCGATACATACCGACGCTATGGCACTGCACAACGGCTGTCGTGCCATAAATATCGACCACCAAGCCGGGCAACGAATCGCCCTCGCCGTGGATCAGTCGGTAGCAAGTGGTCTGCTCATTGTCGGTCAGATCGAGCGAGCGGCGCACGTCATAAGCCGTAGCGATACGCTCGTTCCACCACGCCTGATCGATTTCGACCTGCTCGAATGTGAGTATGCGGACTGCAATCGAGCCGATCTGGTAGTGGCCGCGAGCGATGAAGTCGCCACTTTTGGTAAAGACATCGACAATCTCGCCTTCGGTTATTCGATCGCGTTCCGAGCGAATATACTCGATTGCACCAGAGAAGATCCAAGGGTGGCGACGCAGGAGCGACTCCTCCTTGCCTCGTTTCAGAAAAATTTGAGCGTACATATCTTTTTACTCTTTTGTTTCGTTTTTTCGTTGTTGATTTGTCGGCTTGCGGTGGCGGAATGGGCGACGACGCGAATGGGGCTTGCTTTCGGTGTTCGTCTTGTCTGCATGGCTTTCGTTCGCACTTGTATTCGTTTGAACCGCTTTGGATTTAATCTTCGTTGCCGTTTTGGGCTGTTCTGCTACATTCTCTTTGGATGTAGTTTGTGCTGATGCAGGCTTGCGGAAACGGCTCTTTGCTCGTTTCGCTGGTCTCTCCTGCGGCATCGCAATTGCTCTCTCGGCTTCGGGATGGCTCTTGGGAACAGCTTCGAGCGCCGAAAGAATTTCAAGGCAGACCCAAGCGTCAGTTGCGGCGTAGGCTACCTGCTGTTCGGTCAGTTGTGCCGCCTCCCAATTGCTCAAGCGTTGCGCCTTCGAAACTCGTTTGCCAAGCACGATCGCCGAGAGTTTGCGCAGGCTCTTCTCTTCGATTCCCCATTGCGGAGCAATAGTTTGCAGATCAATAAATCCCTCCGGACGGATGTGTCGCAACTGACCGAGCGAACGAATATCGCCTGCTACATCGGCGCCAACCTTCTTTACGTCGCGATTTTCAAGCAGATCCTGTAATGGACGAGCCATACGCACGCGACACAGGCGTATCAGGTAGCAACGTTCTGTGGTCGAGAGCTGTATGAGCGCGACGCGATTTGTTACACCTGCCTTGAACGAGGGGCGTGTCTCGGTATCGAAACCTATTACCGAATGTTGCGAAAGGTATTCGCACGCCTCGTTGAGTTGCGCCTCGGTATCGACAATCTGCACCTCTCCCTCGAAACGAATTGCAGGCAGCTCGGCTGTCTGTTCGTTTGTTATGGTCGGAATAAATGGTTGTTCGATACTCATAATTTCTCGGTTTAAGGTGCAAAGTTACCTATTTATAGTGATAATTCCGCTTATGTCGATTGAAATTTTACCATCAACCAACATTCGATCGAAGACTTCGACAACTTTTTGACGCTCGCCACCCATTTGTGCGGTGATATCGCGGAAGGTCGGAGCTTCGAGCTCGTTGATCAGTTGCATTATCTGCTTCTCGATTGTTGCGGGTTGCGCTTTGGCTCTTTTGCGCTGTTCAAGACAGATGTCGCATACGCCACAATCACTCTCGGCCTTACCGCCGAAGTAGTTCTCGATGAAGGCACTGCGGCAAATTTCCTCATTAAATGCGTAGTTGAGCATCGCTTCGTAACGCTCCAAGCACATCTGTTTGCGATGCAGGTGTGTTTCGGGCGCAATGCGCACATCTTCGGTCGGCAGTCGCTCCTCGTCGAAGTAGATCAGAGGTGAGTGATTCGAGGGTACGTAGCGAATGACACGCATCTGCCACAGCAGTTTCAGAAGTTCGTGTACGCGCTCGACCGTATAGCCGCTTATCGTTGCAATCTCGCCCTCGTCAATGGGACGGAAATCCGTGAAAACGCGGTCGTAAAGTCTTAATATTGTGCGTAGTATAATGTCGATATCGTTGCGCTGAACACGCAACTTATAGAGGTCGTCGCGGCTGACGCAGAAGATTATTCGCGCCGGATTCTCCATCTCTTCGGTCAGTGTCAGATAGCCGTTCTGCTGCAATAACTTAAAGGCATTGACGGCCTTGCCGATGAAGATGTGATAGCGACTGCAAAAGTCGTGAATGTTGAACGAGAAAGTCGCGCCTGCACCATCGCCAATGGGGACTTGCAGATAGTTGCAGACCGATTCGTAACACTTGCGAATCTGCTCGATCGAGGGAAATTCGTTCTCGATGCGGCGATTGATGCGGCATTTATCGTCGGGCGAAACGAGCAATACGGCGTAGGCTCGTCGCCCGTCGCGACCTGCACGACCGGCCTCCTGATAGTACTCTTCGAGCGAGTCGCACATCGTGAAATGGATTACGAAACGCACGTCGGCCTTGTCGATGCCCATGCCGAAAGCGTTGGTAGCCACTATGATACGCGTACGGCCTTCGGTCCAAGCCGTCTGTCGCATATCGCGGTCGGCGTGTCCCAATCCGCCGTGATAGTGATCTGCCGAGATGCCGTTCTCGCGCAGTAGGGCAGCGACACGCTCGGTGCCCTCACGCGTACGCATATAGACGATGCCAGATCCTTGCACCTTCTCGATAATTCGCAGTAGCTGCTCGTTTTTATCGTCAACGTGTCGTACGACATATTGCAGATTTGGGCGTGCGAAGCTGCTACGGAAGATATTCGGCGTATCGAAACGCATCTTCTCCATAATATCGGCAGCCACCTTGTCGGTTGCCGAGGCGGTCAAAGCCAATACGGGAGCTTCGGGTATTAGTCGGCGGATCTCGGCGATGCGCAGATATGAGGGTCGGAAATCGTAGCCCCATTGCGAGATGCAGTGCGCCTCGTCGATAGCCAGCAGCGAAACGCGCATCTTATCCAGACGCAGTCGAAATGCCTCTGATCCAAGTCGTTCGGGAGCGAGGTATAGGAATTTGACATCGCCATAAACGCAGTTGTCGAGTGCGATGTCGATCTGTCGTGGCGAGAGTCCGGAGTGGATCGCAACGGCCGAGATCGAACGCTTACGCAGTCGATCGACCTGATCCTTCATCAGCGCGATAAGGGGTGTAACAACAATGCACAATCCATCCTGCATCAGTGTCGGGAGCTGGTAGATAATCGACTTGCCCGCTCCCGTCGGCATTAGCGCAAGAGTATCACGGCCGCGCAAAATTGACGAGATCACCTCGCTCTGCATCGGGCGGAACGAGTCGTATCCCCAATATGTGCGCAGCGTTTCGAGCATTCGCTCCTCGCTGAAAAGTTCTTGCTGTCGATTCATACGACAAAGATATGAATAAATAGCCTAATTTTGAACCCGCGATTTTGAATTATGAATTTTCTTCACCATCTTTGTCTTGTCAATTTTGAAACAGAGAAGCGATATGAAGATAGATTCAAAGATTAAGGTACGTGATATTGCAGGCGAGAAGGTGGTCATTATGCAGGGCCGTCTGGGTGCCGACCTGACTCGCATTATCCAACTCAACGGCTCGTCGCAGTGGCTGTTGGAGCAGTTGGCTGACCGCGATTTCGAAGTTGCGGATGTGGTCGAGTTACTCACTTCGCGCTACGATGTCGATTGCCAGACCGCCACAGCCGACGCGATGACGTGGGTCGAGCAACTGCGTGAGAATAAGATGCTCGTAGAGTAATTCGCTTGTTTTGCAAATTAAAAGCCTCACCGCTGCAACGGTGAGGCTTTTTCTATGAGTAATTTTCGCGGGGTTCTACTTTTTCAGGTCGTAGAAGCAACGCTTGGGTGAATAAACGGTGCCGTCGGCAACCATTTTCTTGATAGTTTTCGAAACATCCTCTTTCGCAATGCCTGTTGCGGTTGCGATGTCGCCGGGGCGCATTGCACCCTTCTCCTCGAATGCTTTGATGATTTTGCTCTCCATAGTTGTCGTTTTATAAAAGTTAATTTAATCTATCTGTTTTTTGATCTTTTCTGATCTTTTTCTGCTACAAAAATATAACGAAAATTTGAGATTTCGCAACTTTGACCGAGAAATCGCTATCGGAAATATTGATGTTTAGATAAGAATTTCTTATCTTTGCGTAATCGTGAGAACACAACGTTAATAATTAAATACAACTTAAATTTACTATGAAAAGAATTCTTTTACTCTTAATGGTTTGCATTATGCCTATCTTCTCGTTTGGTCAGAAGCAGGACCGTGTTGAGCGTATGTTGCGCAAAATGTCGGTGCGCGACAAGGTCGGTCAGCTCTTTATTGTTACCTATGGACAGCACACGCCCGATGCTCAGATCGAGGAGGCGATCAAGAAAGATCGCGTTGGTGGTCTGATTATTATGGAGGACGAAATGGAGCACTATGCTAACCGAATGAATAACTACCAGAAGCAGTCGCGTATCCCGCTGGTGATCAGTATCGACGGTGAGTGGGGTGCTTCGATGCGTTTCGACACGCTGACGCAGTTCCCGCGCAATATGCAGCTCGGTGCGTTGTCGAATACCGATATGATCTATAAGGTTGGCCGCGCGATGGCCGATCAGTTCCGCCGCGTGGGTGTGCATATCAACTATGCTCCGACCGTCGATGTGAACAACAACCCCAATAATCCCGTAATCGGTCAGCGTTCGTTCGGTGATAACCCCCAGAAGGTGGCTAAGTATGGTGCAGCATTGATTCGCGGTATGCAGGATGGTGGTGTCTGGACTTCGGCAAAGCACTTCCCCGGCCACGGCGATACCGATGTCGATTCGCACAAGGCTCTGCCTACGCTGCCTTTCGACCGCGCTCGTTTGGATGCGATGGAGCTTTACCCCTTCCAGGAGGCGATCAATCAGGATGTTTGGATGGTTATGGTTGGCCACTTGAACGTGCCTGCACTCGATCCTACCGGTATGCCCAGCTCGCTCTCGTATCCCATTATCACCAAGTTGTTGAAGGAGGAGATGGGCTTCAAGGGTATCGTCATAACCGATGCTCTCGGTATGAAGGGTGTTTCGACATATATGCCCGCCGAGTTGGTTCCTCTGGCTTCGTTCAAGGCTGGTTCGGATGTGCTGCTGATGCCTGCACAGAGCTGGCACCGCTCGATCAATAATGTAATTAAGGCTGTTAAGAAGGGCGAGATCTCGCGTGAGCGTCTTGATGAGAGCGTTCGCAAGGTATTGAAGATGAAGGAGCAGCTCGGCTTGTTGGACGGTACTCCCTTTATCGATCCCAAGAATATATATGAGGATACCGAGACCAAGGAGATCATTGACTTCATTCAGGATATTTGTGATGCATCGGTAACGATGGTTAAGCGTCCGAGTGTTGCTTTGAAGGGCGAAGGCTCGCTGAATGAGTTGATCAAGTCGGGTCGCGCGAAGGAGGTTGTACTCGACAAGCGTATGTCGTTGGCATCGCTCGATGGTGCAAAGTTGTCGGTTGAGGGTGCAGAGTATGCTGTTGTTTATTTGCCCGAGTTGCGCGCTCCGAAGAACGATTTCAACTCGTACTCGAATATGAAGCCCGAGGAGATCTACGGATTCTTGTCGATGTGGGCACGTGAGCAGAAGGTAATTCTGGCCATTATGAACAATCCCTACGTACTCGACAAGATTGATTTGAAGGCATTCGACGGCATCGTAATTGGTTACAGCTCGGTAGATCAGAATATGAAGGCAGTCGGTAAGGTACTCGCAGGTGAGATCGATGCAGAGGGTGTTCTGCCCGTAAGCGCAGGCGGTCTACCCAACGGTTTCAGCGCGAAGTAATCAACGCTCGAATATATGAGAAAAGCCGTGCCCTTTCGGGCGCGGCTTTTTTTGTTGTCCATTCTATTGTTCTCTATTGTAGATCAAGATTCGGTCGGTTTGCGCAACTCTGCACAAAAAGAGAAAGGCGCTCGAATCTTCGAACGCCTTTCGTTTGCTTGTTGGCCGCTGATGCGACTTAAAGCGGCTTATTTAACTGCATTAACAATCTGCTGGAATGCCTCGGGGTTGTTCATAGCGAGGTCAGCCAGAACCTTACGGTTCAGAGCGATACCCGACTTGTTGAGCTTACCCATAAACTGCGAATAGGTCAAACCGTTAGCGCGTGCAGCAGCGTTGATACGCTGGATCCACAAGCTGCGGAATGTTCTCTTCTTGATCTGGCGGTGTGCGTAAGCATACTGCAGACCCTTCTCAACGGTGTTTTTGGCAACCGTCCATACGTTTCCCCTTGAACCAAAGTTACCCTTGGCAAGTTTTAAAACCTTCTTTCTTCTTGCTCTTGATGCAACAGCATTTACTGATCTTGGCATAGTGTGTGAAAAGTTTTACGAGCTGTCAGCGACGTGATTCTCTCACGTTCTTCGGGGCTGATTTGCTCTTTGATTAATAAAATAAGTTAGTGAAGCGTGTTTAATTACTTAACCAACAACTTCTTGATCTTGGGCTCGTCGGCAGCCGAAACGGTGCTCGAGTAGCACAAGTTACGCTTTTGTTTTGTAGTCTTTTTGGTCAGGATGTGACTGTGATAAGCGTGCTGACGCTTGATCTTACCTGTGCCGGTGAAGGTAAATCTCTTCTTCGCCGCGGCATTAGTTTTCATTTTGGGCATTTTAGTAAACAGTTAAATTAGTTAAACATAGCGTGCAAAGATAATGCTTTTTTCTCAAACACACACTTTTCTCCC
>JAFPAT010000055.1 GCA_017425655.1 Rikenellaceae bacterium
GATTTCGATCGAGGAGGCTCGCAAAGCATTCTCGGAGGCTGAAGGTGTAGTGCTGATGGACGAGCCGCAGGATAAGGTCTATCCGATGCCTCTCTTCCTGGCCGGCAAAGATCCCGTTTATGTAGGTCGCATCCGCAAAGATCTGACCGAGGAGAACGGTTTGTCGTTCTGGTGCGTGAGCGATCAGATCCGCAAGGGCGCAGCACTGAACGCTGTGCAGATCGCCGAGTGGCTCTACAAGAACGGCCATATTAAATAACTGAATAACAAAACAATGCTCCACTTCGACAGCGACTATATGGAGGGTGCGCACCCGCTGATTCTCGAACGTCTGGCACAGATCAACTTCGAGAAAATCGGCGGTTATGGTTCCGACGAGTATTGTGCATCGGCCGTGCGACGTATCCGCAAGGCGTGTGATGCGCCCGATGCCGATGTGCGCTTTTTAGTGGGTGGAACACAGACCAATGCGACTATTATTCGCTCGATACTTCGCCCCTATGAGGGTGTTGTAGCAGTCGATACGGGGCATATTGCAGTACACGAATCGGGTGCGATTGAGGCTACGGGACACAAGGTCCTGACCATCGCCAATGTCGATGGCAAGCTCACTGCCGAGCGACTGGATGCTTACCTCGCCCGCGAACGTGGCGACGAAAATCGCGACCACGCCGTATGGAGCGGAATGGTCTATATCTCGCAACCGACCGAGTTGGGCACGATCTATTCGCTTGCCGAATTGGAGGCTTTAAGCGAGGTTTGTCGCCGCTGGAAGTTGCCACTGTTTGCCGATGGAGCGCGATTGGGTTATGCGCTGGCAGCTCCGTCGGCCGACTTTACGTTGGCAGATATGGCGCGTTTGTGTGATATATTCTATATAGGTGGCACGAAGGTCGGTGCGCTGATGGGCGAAGCGGTTGTTGTGCCACGTGGCGAGCAGATTCCGCACTTCACCACCCTAATCAAACAGCAAGGGGCATTACTGGCAAAAGGTTGGTTACTCGGAGTGCAGTTCGACACGCTCTTTACCGACAACCTCTACCTCGACATTACTCACAATGCAGTTCGCCAAGCCGAGCGTTTGAGTCGTGCTTTGGTTGAGAAGGGTTACGAATTAGTCTCACCAACGCTCTCGAATCAGATATTTTTGCGACTCTCTCCCGTGCAGTTGGAGCACCTCTCTGCGATAACCACATTCAGCACGTGGGAGCAACACGCCGATTGTACCATAGTTCGTTTGGCAACAAGTTGGGCAACAACCGACGAGCAGATCGACGAATTGATACAAGCCTTATAAAAACAACAAATCCCTCACCGAAGAAGTGAGGGATTTTTATTTAGAAGTAGGCGTAAAAGATTACAGAATAAACATCTGCAAAATCTTCCACGTTGCAACCATATGGCACACATCGCCAAGAATTACAAAAACGTAAAAAACAAGATGCAAATTAACCCTTGCGCTTAAAACGCGAGGGCGAATAGCCCGTATGCTGCTTGAAATATTTGCCAAAGAACGACTGCGTCGAGAAGTTCAACGCATAGGCGATCTCCTGAATACTCATACCCGAATATTTAAGCAGAGTCTTGGCCTCCAAAATCACATACTCATCAATCCAACGCGCAGCAGTCTTACCACTGATATCCTTGATGACCGACGAGAGATATTTGGGTGTGATTTTCATCTGCTTGGCATAGAAACCGACATTGCGTTCGTGCTTGTGATGCTCCTGCAACAGATCCATAAACTGCTCGAAGATAACCTCACAACGCCCCTGTTTGGTATGTATATCACGGCGTTGGTTGATATCCGACAAAATATAGAAGGCCGTAGTAAACAACGTATGGATTATATTGGCCTTGTGCAACTCCTTATCCGAACGCAACATCGTCTTTATCAAGCCAAAGAGCTGACGGATCTCGGCAACATCGGTCTCGGTAAGATCAATACAGGGCGACTTACCGAAGCGCAGATAGACAGGAAGTGAGGTCGAAATATCGACCGGAACATCCGAGATGAACTGCTGCGAAAAAGCCACCAGATATGCACCCGCATCGCTACTGCACTCAACCTTATGCAGCACGCTGTCGTTGTGGATATACATCATCATATTGGGTTTCAACTCGTATGTCCCCGAGCCGAGGGTGATGTAGGCTGTGCCCTGCATCATAATCAACGCCACAAAGCCATCAACCTGGATCGCTCTAACGGGGACCGAGCTTGGGTTGATGTAGGCAATCACCAAATCGTCCGAAAAATAGAATGGGTCGGTTACATTGTTTCGAATCTGCGAAACCGAGAGTTTGTTAAAGTTCGAGGTCATTTTATCTATACTGCGTATTAATTATTCTTCATCTATTCATTTACTCGTTCGGGGTTAATCGAACCAAAAACGGATCTGCGCTCACGACAATCCTATGGGCGGAACACTCGCAGAGCCCCTGCGCGGCACTCCAACTCGACGGGAAGAGCCGGTCCAGGCTGACCGTCAATATCGGTATGCTCATCGCGCGTAGAACTGATTGTCATGCGGCTGCAACGGAAGTGCATTACACCGCGCGGCAGTTCATTCGTTGCGCCTAAAATACACTGTAGAAAGGTCGGTACAGCCGTCAAAGCAGGAACCGCACCCGCCTTCAAAACAAGCACATCCAACATTCCGTCATCCACCTCGGCCATTCGCGCCAGAGGGAAACTTCCCGCCGTGCGACCATTAAAAGCCAACGCAATCAGCGCATTACCATCCCAATCACCACCATCCGAGCGAATCTCAAGCGGAATCTGGTGCATCGTAACAAAATCGACCGCACCACCAACGACATAAGCGGCCTTGCCTATTACATTTTTCAAATGTGTAGGTGTATGTTGCGACACATTGGTAAAGACTCCAAAGCTGAACACATTGACAAAATAACGACCATTAACCACACCCACGTCGGTCAATCGGGGCTTGCAATCGAGAATCTGGCGACAAACCTCAACAACTCCGCCGCGAATACCGATTGCCGAAGCAAAATCGTTGGCCGTACCTGCGGGGGTCACGCCAATCGGCAGATCAACACCCGCCGCAAACATCGCATTGACCACATAGTTGACCGTACCATCGCCACCCGCAATAAGCAGGTGGTCATAACACTCCTCATCAAGACCCTCGACAAGTGCCGAAGCATCCACCGAGAAATCAATCTTGCACTGCTCCAACTCGAAACCTCGAGAAGCATAGAGCGTCGAAATACGGTCGAGCGACATCGCAACCGACGTAATACCCATACCCGCACGCGGGTTATATATCAATCGTACCTTTTTCATATTTTTATTCGCCGATCATCTCCGCCATCGCAGGCGTATGCCACACCTCAAACTCCTTTTCCGAGCCGTCAGGTGCCGCCGAAATCAGATAGGCATCAACACCATCGATACCCGAAATTGTCTCCTTGGCACGCTCCAATCCGAGCGTCATGCACATCGTACCCAAAGCATCCGCCTCGGCCGCCGTAGGAGCGATGACCGTTGCCGAAAGCAGGTCGGAGATTGCACTCTCGCCCGTTGTCGGATCAATCGTATGGGCAATCTTGCGACCATCTTCATTGATATAGTAGCGACGATAGTTGCCTGACGTGGCCAAAGCGCGATCGGTTAAAGCGATAATCACCTGACAATTTTCACCCGGGTTCATATTGCCATCAAATGGAGAATCGACAGCCACACGCCAATCGCCGCCACGCGGGTTACGACCGCGACACACGATCTCGCCACCGACCTCGACCATATAGTCCTCGATACCCATTCGTTCGATCTCCGAAGCGATGCAATCAACCGTATAACCCTTGGCTATCGAATTGAAATCGAGCTTCATACGCGGATCATCCTTAATCAGACGACTCTCCTCGACGCGAATCTTCTCCATTCCGACAAACTGCAAAATCGAATCAATATTGGGTCGCTGCTGCGCCTTGCCACCCGCAAAGCCATAGGCCTCGGTCAGCGGTGCAACGGTAATGTCGTACATACCTTCGCTCAACGAATTGACACCACGCGCCAACGAGATCATCTGCTTGATATGACAATCGACCGAGTCGGTTTCACCGCGATTGATACGGCTCAAAAGCGACGTAGAGTCAAAGATCGACATCGAAGCAGTCATCTCGGCAAAGATATCCGAGGCGGCTTGCGAAATTTCGGGGATACGTTTCTGATCCGTACGCGCAATAATGCGATAGGTAGTACCTATACCGAAGCCCTCGACACGAACATACTCATCATCGGTTGCCACATTACCGCCACAACCAACAATAAACAATGCCGCCATAACGACTACGGTCAGACGTGTAAAATAGCCTGCCTTAACCATCATATTCATCTTGCTAACAATGAAATTTCCCTCCAAATTGCTCGGCACTTTACAGACTATCCGAACAAAAATCCCGACAAAGATAACAATTTTGGTATTATTTACCAAGTTGGACACAAATTTTAATTAAATGATTGGTATATAAACAAAAAAGTAGTATCTTTGCGCCCACGCTCTGGTGGTATTCGATAAGGCGAATCCATCGTAGAGTGGAACCATAAAAAACAAATTATTTATGAGCTATTTAACAGCAGAGAAAAAGCAAGAGCTTTTCGGTCAGTACGGCAAGTCTAACACCGATACCGGTTCGGCAGAGAGCCAGATCGCGTTGTTCTCGTACCGTATCAGCCACCTTACAGAGCACCTCAAAAGCAACAAGCACGACTTCGGTACCCAGCGCGCACTTCTGCGCCTTGTAGGTAAGCGTCGTAAGTTGCTGATGTACCTCAAGGAGGTTGACATCGAGCGCTACCGCGCAATCGTTAAGGCCCTCAACCTCCGTAAGTAAGAGGAGCAAAGAGGCAAAGTCGCAATGAAGGCAATTTGCAATGAATTGCCTTCATTTGCGTACTTACACCAACCGTCCCCGACAGTAGAATTTGCCGACGACGACACACACAAAGAAGACAAAACACAAGAGGTAAAAAATAAACTAAACAAGATGTACAACGCAACACAGAAGGTGATTAAATTGAGCGGCGACCGCGAGATTATCATCGAAACAGGTAAATTGGCCAAGCAGGCCGACGGTTCGGTTGTGATTAAGCAGGGCGATACTATGCTGCTCGGAACGGTAGTAGCTGCCAAAGATGCTAAACCCGATACCGACTTCATGCCCTTACAGGTAGATTACAAAGAGAAATACGCTTCGTGCGGTCGTTTCCCCGGCGGCTTCCTCAAACGTGAGGCTCGCCCCGGCGACAACGAGATCCTCGTTGCTCGTCTGATCGACCGCGCATTGCGCCCCCTTTTCCCCTCGGATTTCCACGCCGAGGTATATGTAACGGTTAATCTGATCTCGGCCGACAAAGATATTCAGGCTGATGCTCTGGCTGGTCTGGCTGCTTCGGCTGCTTTGGCAGTATCGGATATTCCGTTCGGCGGCCCCATCTCGGAGGTTCGCGTAGCTCGTATCAACGGCGAGTTCATCATCAACCCCACCTTCTCGCAGATGAAGGATGTCGATCTGGATATTATGGTCGGTGGTACCATCAACAATATCTTGATGGTCGAGGGTGAGATGAAGGAGGTTTCGGAGGATGTTATGCTCGAAGCCATCAAATTCGCTCACGAGGAGATTAAGAAGCACTGCGCAGTTCAGATCGAACTGATGAAGGAACTGGGCAAGGATGTTAAGCGCACCTATTGCCACGAGGTAAATGACGAGGAGTTGCGCCAGCAGATCATCGCCGAGACATACGACAAGGCATACGCCGTTGCTACCAGCGGCACTGCAAAGCACGAGCGCGCAGAGGCTTTCGAGGCTATCGAGGCAGAGTTCGCATCGCGCTTCACCGAGGAGGAGTTGGAGGAGAAGTTGCCGCTGATTAAGCGCTACTTCCACGACGACGTTCAGAAGAAGGCTATGCGTAACATGATCCTCGACGAGGGTCTGCGTCTGGACGGCCGTAAGTGCAACGAGATCCGCCCCATCTGGTGCGAGATCAGCTACCTGCCCGCAGCTCACGGCTCGGCAATCTTCACCCGTGGTGAGACCCAGTCGCTGACCACCGTAACCCTCGGCACCAAGCTCGACGAGAAGCAGATCGACGAGGTATTGGTACAGGGCAGCGAGCAGTTCGTTCTGCACTATAACTTCCCCCCGTTCTCGACCGGTGAGGCGAAGGCAGCTCGTTCGTTGAGCCGTCGTGAGATCGGCCACGGCCACCTGGCTTGGCGTGCATTGAAGCCGATGGTTCCCGTTGGTGAGGAGAATCCCTATGCAGTTCGCGTAGTTAGCGATATCTTGGAGTCGAACGGTTCGTCGTCGATGGCTACCGTTTGCGCAGGCACGCTGGCACTGATGGATTCGGGTTTGAAGATCAAGAAGCCCGTTTCGGGTATCGCAATGGGTCTGATCACCGACTCGGAGAGTGGCAAGTACGCCGTTCTGTCGGATATCTTGGGCGATGAGGACCACCTGGGCGATATGGACTTCAAGGTTACGGGTACCCGCGACGGTATCACCGCAACCCAGATGGATATCAAGGTCGATGGTCTGTCGTACGAGGTGCTTGCAAAGGCATTGCAGCAGGCAAAGGAGGGTCGTCTGCACATTTTGGACAAGATGACCGAGTGCATCGCCGAGCCTCGTGAGGACTTCAAGCCCTTCGTTCCCCGCATCGTTCAGATCTCGATTCCTTCGGAGTTCATCGGCGCAGTTATCGGTCCCGGTGGTAAGGTTATCCAGGAGATGCAGAAGCAGACCGGCACCACCATCACCATCACCGAAGCTGACAACAAGGGCATCGTTGATATCTTCGGTCAGGACAAGGAGGCTATCGACGCAGCTTTGGCTCGCATCAAGGCTATCGTAGCTATCCCCGAGGTTGGCGAGATCTACAACGGTAAGATCAAGTCGATCGTAGCGTTCGGTGCATTCGTTGAGATCCTTCCCGGCAAGGATGCTCTGTTGCACATCTCGGAGATCGGCCACCGTCGTTACGAGACTATGGACGAGACCGGTCTGAAAGAGGGCGATATGATCGAGGTTAAGTTGATCGGCGTTGATCCCAAGACCAACAAGCTCAAATTGTCGCGTAAGGTATTGCTGCCCCGCGAGGAGGGTGCCGAGGAGGAGCCTCGCCGCGCACCGCGTCGTGAGCACGACCACAACGAGCACCGCGGTCCCCGTCGTGAGCATCGTGGTCCCCGCCCCGCAAAGCGCGAGGAGTAATCACTCAACAATGGATCGAGCCCTTACAACAGGCTTAACCATATAAAAAAAGCAACCGAATGCCATATTTTTTAGGTGTTCGGTTGTTTTTTTATTAAAATAAAACTATATTTGCATATTCTATGCGCATATATGTACGTGCGCAAAAGGATTTTGTATGTAGCTGACCCAATCACGCAAAGTGCAAACGATTGAAATACAGACAATAACAAACATAAACAATTTAATACTTTTAATTTTAACTCACTATGAAAAATTTTGCAAAGGTAGCTTTGACTCTTGCAGTTGTTGCTTTCGCTTTCACTAGCTGCGACTGCTACAAGAAGATGGGCAAGAAAATCGATCAGGTAGAGTACAGCTGTACTCCTGAGATTCTTTCGCTGAACAATGGCGAGGTAGTTGCTAACGTAACCGTTAAGTTCCCTCCCAAGTATTTCAATGAGTCGGCAGTTCTGAAGATCACTCCCGTTTTGGTATTCGAGGGTGGCGAGATCGCTGGTACTCCCAAGTATGTTCAGGGCGAGAAGGTAAATGACAACTACACCGTTATCTCGTGGAAGAATGGTGGTCAGTACACTCAGACCGTTACTTTCCCCTACGACGAGCGCGCAAAGATCTCGACTTTGGAGCTCCGCACCGAGAGCAAGTGCAGCAGCAAGTGTAGCGAGAACTACAGCGAGTTCGTACCCGCTGAGATGGCAACCGCTGTTGTAGCAAAGGGTATCAACACTCTGCAGAAGGATTTCGACTATGCTGACGCAATGCAGTACATGGCTGACAACTTCAAGAAGTCGGAGACCGTTGATAGCAAGCTCTACATCCTCTACAACATCAACCAGGCAAAGGTTGGCAAGAAGGCTTTGAACGACGAGCAGACTCAGCTCTTCAAGGAGTTCGTTTTGGCTAACAAGGATAAGGAGAACTCGCAGGCAGGTAACATCTTCGTTGAGGGTTACGCATCGCCCGATGGTCCCGAGAAGTTGAACAACGATCTGTCGGTTAAGCGTGGTAAGGCTGGTCGCGAGGCTGTTGAGAAGAAGCTCGCTGACATCGAGGGTCTGACCTACAACGACGAGGGCTTCGGTGAGGACTGGGAAGGCTTCCAGGAGTTGGTTGAGGCTTCGGATATGGAGGATAAGGATCTGATTCTGCAGGTTCTCAAGCTCTACGATTCGCCCGTAACCCGTGAGGCTGAGATCAAGAACATGTCGGAGGTTTACAGCGCATTGAAGGATGACGTTCTGCCCGCATTGCGTCGTGCAAAGGTTGTTTCGACCGCAGAGTTGGCAAGCAAGACCGACGATGAGTTGAAGGCTGCTGTTGCTTCGAACCTGAAGGATCTGGAGTGCGAGGAGATGCTTTACGCTGCTACCCTGTACAACGACGCAGAGACCAAGGCTAAGATCTACGAGGCTTGCGCAAAGAAGTACAACGATGCTCGCGCTTACAACAACCTTGGTGTAGCTCTCTCGGAGATGGGTGAGTACAAGAAGGCTGCTGACGCATTCAAGAAGGCTGCAAAGTTGGCTGCATCGAGCGAGGTTAACAACAACATCGCACTGGCTAACCTGGCAGAGGGCAACGTTAAGGAGGCTAAGAAGTACGCTACCGCTGCATCGAAGGAGGCTCAGGCACTCGTTGCTGCTGCAGAGGGTAACTACACCGACGCTGCTAACAAGCTCGAGGGTTACAACGCTGCTCTGGCAGAGGTTCAGAACGGTAACCTGGCTGCTGCAAAGAAGGCATTGCAGGGCGACAACTCGGCTAACGCAGAGTATCTCCGCGCTGTAATCGCTGCAAAGGAGGGTAAGACCAGCGAGGCTGCTGCTTACTTGAAGAGCGCAGTTGCAAAGGATAAGACCTTGGCAGAGAAGGCAAAGAACGATGTAAACTTGGCTAACGTTAAGTAATTCGCTCCAAGCTTTAACAGCTAATTATGGCAAAGGGCTGATCCATACGGATCAGCCCTTTGTTTGTTTTAAGCACAACGTCTATAATCAAGAACGATAAAATTATCATCCATATATGCAAAGAACCGCACTCATGATGTGCGGTTTCTTGTTATTATCAGATTGCCATCGATAAAGCCAACTCCTACCCCTTCGACGGCATTGAGTACTGCAGCCCTTCGGCCCTCGCGTTGATAACGAGAAAGAAACGATGACACCTGTTCAAGCACATTGCGCCAATGTACATCTCCACGCCAACAGAGTGCATTCTGGCGTGTAGCATAGAGTTCATCGCAAGCCCAATCGCTATTATGCTCATCGAACGAGGCACACCCTACCAATTCAATTGACCTACGACAACGGTCATCATCGTAGATATTGATGCAATATGCCACCACGCCAACGGGCATCGGTCGCGAGAGTTCGCGGTCAAGCCAGCGCGCAAATCGCCCATATCGCAGATCGAAATTGCGCATAACCGTATCGTATATCAACATCTGCATCGAGTATGAGTCATCGGATTAGTTATCACAAATATACGAAAATTATTCTATGAACGAAAAAAGGTCGCACCTCAACACGAGGCGCGACCTTTTCGGTCAAATTTGATTGACTAATTAAGCAACTGCATTCGAGATAAGGAAGGTTGCAGCAACGGTCAAAATTGCGTACAACTCGGGGAATGCAGCCAGAATCAGGGTCTTACCCATCACGTCGTGGCCGTTACCGATTGCAGCGATACCGCTAGCGCAGACCTTTGCCTGATAAATTGCAGCAGCCAAGTTAACGATACCAACCAACAAACCTGCACCAAATACAGCAGCCGACTGAATCATCGACATATCAGCCGAGATCAGACCCTGAACCATAAAGAAGCATACGAAACCGTACAGACCCTGCGAACCGGGAAGTGCCGACAGAATCATATAGCTACCGAAGGCGCTACCATTCTTCTTCATCGAACCTACTGCTGCCTGACCGCAGATTGCAGTACCTACTGCCGATGCGATACCGGCTACACCTACCATCAATACTACACCGAGGTAGGCCAAAATCAAAGTTGTGCTCATAATTGTAAATTGTTTTTGTTTTGTTTGTTATTAAATTTTATTTGATCTCTTTTTTCAAAGGCTTGAATGCACGCGAAGTCATCTCGAAGCCAGCATTTTTATAAAACTCTACGAAGGTCAATCGCATCGGGTGAACGAACGACGAGATTGCCGACATAAAGAGGTTGATACCGTGTCCGACCAGCAGAATTGCCGATGCACCGATAATCTGGAAGATGGTACCTACACCGAACTGCTCGATGCCGCCATCAAGACCCGTCAGACCAACCGACAGCTGGTTGAACACCTGCGCCAGCACACCGCCCGACAGACCGATTGCGAACAGACGGATATACGACAGTACGTCCGACAGCAGTCCCGTAATATTATTATAGGTATCCCACAGACCCGACAGAATACTCATAATCGGGTTCTTGCCGTTGAAGAGCAGCATAAATGCCACACCCACGCCCATTGCCACAAAGAATGCGGGCGACGATGCGGTGAAGAAGGGGATTACCCACTTCTCGTTGAGCATCGGCAGCGCAAGAGCCAATACGCCCGACAGCAGCACGATGAACCAACCGAGCAACGACACAGCGCTCTTGAATCCGAACAATTTGGTCTTCATCACGATATTGATAGCCATACCGAACATAATCTGGAACACACCGAGTGCCAGCGCGATCGAGAAGAAGTCGTTCTGGAAATCCAAGAAGGGCGACTTCTGGATACTCTCATAGCCCAACATATCGGGGATACTCAATCCGAACAGCGATCCGGTATAAAGGCCGAACAACGTAGTAGCACCACCGCAGACCATAGTCAGCAACGATGCCATACGCAGGCTCTGACCACCCTTGAAGTAGAGAGCCAAACCTGCCGCCAGCAAAATAGCACCATAACCAGCGTCGTTCAAGCAGATTGCGAAGAACAACATATAGAACGGACCGAAGAAGGGCGTAAGATCCAACGTGCCATACTTGGGCAGTGCATACATATCGCCGATCATCTCGAACAGACGCGCAAAGCGGTTGTTCTTCAACTTAACGGGGGTATCATCCTCCTCAACGGGGTTGCGCTTCAAGTAGATCATATTGGGGTACTCTTCGAGCATAGCATCGACCTTCTCTGCGGTCTCGGCCTCTGCCCAACCCTCCATCACAACCAACTTTCCGTCAGCGACCTTCTCGCCCGAAGCGACAACCTTTGCCAGGTGCAGCTTCTCGCGTGCCTCGGCAGCTGTTGCCTCAACCTTATCGAGCGTTGCCGCAGCACGTGCAACAACAGCCTCGGTATCTGCCAAAGCCTTCGTCTTCTCGGCAACCAAAGCCTCTGCCTCACGATAATTCATCGTGGGAGCCTTGATCTCCTCGGCATCGATCTCGATCTCCGCATCGGGCGTTGCAACCACAACGAAATAGGTCTGACCACCCTTCTCCGAGATCGGAGCAATCGTATAGCTTTCGTTCCAAGCAGCCACGTTATCGCCAAATGCGCTGGTTGCACAGCTATAATAGCGCAACACAACTCCCTGCTCGGCCATCTTTGCAACCGTTGCAGTCGAGAACTCACCCCAAGGCAGTAACTCCTCGACACTCTTTGCATAGCGAGCCAATTCACCATGCAACACAGCAGCCTCGGCCGTAGCCTCGTTGTATGCCTCGAATGCCTCCTCGCCTGTTGCAAAGGGCTCGCCTGCTACGAAGCCATCCTCCGAAGCCTTCGTACGCAAAGCCTCAACAGCCTTTGTCTTTGCATCGGCATCGGCAATAAGATGCAGATCAGCCTCCGAAGGCTCCCATCCACTGATCGTAATATCAACCAAACCGAGATCCTGCAAACGCTCCAAGAAGCGCTGATGTTCGCCACTATACAGAACGAAATCGTATCTTATCATCTTGACTATCATACCTTCTCGCCCTCCTCGGCTTGCTGATGTTTGGTTTTTACGATCTTCTGGGCACTCTTCGAGAGGTTCTCTTCATCCTCCAAGAATCGTTTAATTTTACGTATAGCGTCCTCATAGCCAGGTATCTGCACCTTTTCGTAGAGGTTCACTTTTTGAGTAGTTTTCTTGCGGGCGTAGTCCAACATTTCGCTCTTGCGATCGGCGATCTGCGACTCCAAACCGAGCGTAGCCAACTCCTTCAACAGGGCTACACCGTCCGAAAGCCAGATCGGCGACGAGAACAGATCATACGATTTCTCCTTGAACTTCACGCCTTGCAGGACAGGTATGCGAACTCCGGCGATCTTCTGTGTGGTAAGTTCCACATCTTCGACAGCCAGCAAGTCGGCATCAAACTCACCCCACAGCGCAACCATATAGTCGTATTTTGCCGACAACTCGGCCAAGCGACGCTCAAAGTCCGCTGCGGTACCCTTCGCTTTCTTAACTTCAAGACGCAAGGCACTCTCCTTACTCTTAATGGTAGGGAGGGCCTTCTGTCTCATCTTGAGCTGTTTCCCCAGCTCGCCAAGCGAAGTCTTATTATATTGAAATTTAATAGCCATTAGCCTGTCGTTTTGATGGCCGAATTAGTTTTTCCAATACTTCTCGATCAGCTCCTGCTTGATTGCAACCTCGGCCGGAGTAAAGTACTTACCGAACAGAGTCCAAGCAATATCAAGCATCTGCGTAATCTCGATATTTACGTCGATCGACAGCAGTTTCTCCGAGTAGTCGTGAGCAAACTTCAATGCACGCTCGTCGTAATCCGACAAATCGAAACCGTTCTCCAACTTGGTCTTCGCATTAGCAGCATCGGCATACAGACGTACGCAGGCATTCATCACCTGGGGGTGATCCTCGCGGGTCTTCTTACCAATTACCAACTGCTTCAAACGCGACAACGAACGGAACGGGTCGATAATAACCTTACCCGTATCGGTATCGTTACGCAGGAACAACTGACCCTCGGTGATGTAACCCGTGTTATCGGGTACAGCGTGGGTAATATCACCACCCGACAGAGTGGTTACGGCGATAATGGTGATCGAACCGCCATTAGGCAGCTGAACGGCCTTCTCGTAGATCTTCGCCAAGTCCGAGTACAACGAACCGGGCATCGAGTCCTTCGAGGGGATCTGGTCCATACGGTTCGACACGATAGCCAACGCATCCGAGTAGAGGGTCATATCGGTCAGCAGTACCAGAACCTTCTCGCCCTTATCGACTGCGAAGTATTCCGCTGCGGTCAGTGCCATATCGGGAACCAGCAGTCGCTCTACGGGAGGGTTCTCGGTAGTGTTCACGAAGCTGACGATACGATCCAATGCACCTGCATTCTCGAACACCTGCTTGAAATACAGGAAGTCGTCGTTGGTCATACCCATACCGCCCAAGATGATCTTGTCGGCCTTTGCACGCAGTGCCACGTTTGCCATTACGGCGTTATAGGGCTGGTCGGGATCGGCAAAGAAGGGGATCTTCTGACCCGACACGATGGTATTGTTAAGGTCGATACCTGCGATACCCGTTGCGATCAACTCGCTGGGCTGGATACGACGGAAGGGATTCACGGTCGGACCACCGATCACACGTGCCTCACCCTCGATCTGCTCACCACCCTCGATAGGCTCGCCATAAGCGTTGAAGAAACGACCTGCCAAAGCGTCGCTAACCTTCAACTTGGGGGGCTCACCGTGGAAAATCACCTCCGAGTTGGTGGCGATACCCTCGGTACCCTGGAATACCTGAAGCGTAACGTTCTCACCGTTGAGCTTCACTACCTGCGCCAACTTACCGCCTACGGTAGCCAGCTCATCGTTACCTACGCCCGTAGCACGCAGCGTTACGGTCGCTTTGGTAATGTTGTCGATTTTGGTATATATCTTCTGAAATGCTCTTGTTGTCATAGCTTTCTCACTCCAAAATTATTTGATTTTCGTTGCAAGCCACTCATCAACCTTCTTATCGTAGGCGTAGTACTGCTCACTCTTGTAGATCGAATAGTTCATCTGACGGAAGAGGTTGATCAGCTGCTTGAAGTAGCTCGAACACTCGTCGAAATCAACAAAGTCGAAATCGTGCTCGCAAACCGACAGAACCTTCTCGTACATATATTTCTGACGCTCGATGGGGCAGTTTGCGTCGATCGAGTCGAATGCGTCCTGCTGCAAGATCACGAAGTCGATCAACTCGCTCTTCCAGAAACGCTCGTGGTACTCAACGGGAACACCATCATCACCCAAGATGTTGATCTGCTCCGATGCCTCCTTACCGCGCTGAACCAGAGTCTTACCCTTATAGACCTTCTCAACCCAGCCCTTGCCGATACGCTCATCCAGATAGTCGCTTACCTCGGGGTACTCCAAGTACTTCGAGTAGCTATCCAGCGGGTCGATTGCGGGATAACGCTTCGAGTCTGCACGACCCTGCGACAGTGCGTAGAAGCAACGTGCAGCCTTCTTGGTCGATTCGGTTACGGGCTCCTTCAAGTTACCACCTGCGGGCGATACGGTACCGATGAAGGTTACCGAACCGGTTGCGCCGTTGTTCAACTCAACCAAACCTGCACGCGAGTAGAAGTTCGAGATGATTGCCGACAAGTCCATCGGGAATGCATCCTGACCAGGAAGCTCCTCCAGACGGTTCGACATCTCACGCAGCGCCTGCGCCCAACGCGAAGTCGAGTCTGCCAACAGCAGAACTTTCAGACCCATTGCGCGGTAGTACTCTGCGATGGTCATACCGGTATAAACCGATGCCTCACGAGCCGCAACGGGCATATTCGAAGTGTTGCAGATGATCGTTGTACGCTCCATCAGCTTGTGGCCTGTACGGGGGTCCTCCAACTCGGGGAACTCGGCGAAGATCTCCACAACCTCATTTGCACGCTCACCGCACGCAACCATAATGATAATATCAGCCTCTGCCTGCTTCGAAAGCGCGTGCTGCAACACGGTCTTACCTGCGCCGAAGGGACCGGGGATAAAGCCCGTACCACCGTCAGCGATGGGGTTAAACGTATCGATCGAACGGATACCCGTCTCCATTACACGCGACGGACGCGGTTTAGCAGCGTATGCGCGGATAGCCTGCTTCACGGGCCACTTCTGAACCATCGTAATCTCGTGGTCCTTGCCCTCTGCATCGGTTACAACTGCAACCACCTCGGTTACCTTGTACTCACCTGCTGCTACGATGCTCTTTACGGTGTAGTTCTCGGTCATTACGAACGGAACCATAATCTTGTGCGAAACCCACTGCTCCTGCACCTCACCTAACCAAGCACCTGCCGAAACCTTATCGCCGACCTTTGCCAGCGGTTTGAACTCCCACTTGCGCTCGAAATCGATCGGATCGGTGATCGAACCGCGCTCGATGAACAGACCGTTCATCTTTTCGAGGTCGTTCTGCAAACCGTCGTAGTTACGCGACAAAATACCCGGAGCCAAAGTTGCTTCGAGCATATGTCCCTCGAATTCGACCTTGTCGCCGATCTTCAAACCGCGCGTACTGTCGAATACCTGAACGTAGGCATCATCGCCTACAACCTTGATGACCTCGGCCATCATTCGGGTCTCACCGCACCATACGTGGCAAATCTCGTTCTGACCAACTGCACCGTCAGCCTTCACGATCACGATGTTCGAGATGATACCCGATACTCGCCCTGTTGTCTTCATTGATTCTATTTTTTGTTATTATTTATTTTCAGTTAAATGCTCTCAATCGCCTTATTAACGACCTCACGACCGCTCAACGAGGCGATCAATTCGTCATACATCGCACGGCCCACACGCTCATCGAGCGAGAACCAACGCTGTACGATATTCAGTTTCGACAGATACGAGAGAATCGTATTGATGTTAAAGTAGTCTCTCTCGGCAAGATCCTCGGCCATCGACCAACGGATGCGATCGATCTTGCGCTCCTTCTCGACGAGATTCTGCTCATCGGCAACAGCTGACACAACCTCGTCAAGATAGTCCAACTCGCCCTTCAATCCGAAGTCCGAAGCCGAACTACGCGACAAAGCGTCAGCGATCACGCCACCACCGACAACAACATTCGCCACATCCTTTCCGCCACGACGTGCAGCGTATGCCGCACAAACATTGCGGAGCGTACGATCGAACTCGGCCCAAGCGCGCAAATAGCGGCAACCTGACTCGGCGCAAGCCTTGTAGTATGCCGCGTAAAGATTGTGCTCAATGGACTGCGAGATATCGACACGTCCCACCGCCTCTTCATTTTCGGGGTCGGCGTATGCGCGAAGCACCTCGGCCATATATGCGGGCAACGCTGTCGGGCGCGCAATCTGCTGCTCCAGCTCCTCTCGCGAGAAGTTACCCAGCACATTGAAGCGCGAGCGACCCGCCTTCAAGCCGATGATATTCTCAATGTCGTAGTAGCCATAGAACAGTTCGAGTGCGCGGCGATCGCTCTTCGAGAGTTCCTGACGGATCTCGTCGATCACCTCGCGCGCGTCGAAACCCTTCTTATCGGCTTCGAGCGTGTACTCGCGCAGGCTGGCTACCAGACAATAGTAATTCTTTTCAAACATACCGACGGTTTATTTACCGAAGATCAATGCAGCAACCTTATCGCGCAGGTACTCGCCGAGCAGCGCATTGAAATCCTCGTCCGAGAAACTGATGTAGTAACCGCCATTCTTAGCGCCCACTTTGAAGCCGCTCTTCACACTCTTCGAGTAGCCAACCTCAACACCGGCAGCCAAAAGCTCCTTCGCGCTCTTCTCCATTGCAGCGTCCAACTCAGCCTTCTTCGCCTCGGGCAGCAGAGCCTCCAACGAAACATTCTCGCTCGATGCGCCATTCCAATTGTGAGCCACCTCAACGAGCATATTCTTCACGAACTCAGCGTCGAGATTTGCAGCCTTCACGCCCTCAACGGTCGACTTAGCGATGATCATCTCTGCAACCTGCTCTTTGATCTTAGCCACAGCCTGCTTGCCAGCCAACGAGATCTCGGCCATCGAGTTCTTGCGCAGATCCTCAGCCTTAGCCTCAGCAGCCTTAACGATTGCCTCAGCCTCAGCCTTAGCCTCAGCTACCAAACGTGCAGCCTCAGCCTTAGCGTCTGCTACCAGCTTGTCGGCATCGGCACGACCCTTCTCCAAACCCTCGTCATAGAGCTTGCGGGTCAATTCTTGAAGTTTGTTTTCCATAACTTTTAAATCGATTTAAATATTTTATTTTAGTTATTTTTCTGTCTGTCTGAAATAACGTTCGGAATGAACTGCAAAGGTACAAAACATATTGCTAACGAGCCAATTTTTCGGGCGGTTTTATTACGGTTTTTACCATATTAATAGAGAATTTGTCGCATATCGGTTTTTGATGTCCGATTTTCGGATGTTTTCTTACGAAAAAAGCCGCGCTCCGAAGAACGCGGCTGATATCGTTTTTTGAGTCCGATTAGAACTACTGGTGCTCGGGGCGGAGCAGATCGTTCACCACCTTCACGGGCGAGAACGTTGCCAGAGGCACATCGACGAAGATCGTGGTCCAATCGGCCATTGCGCCATTCCACAGACCCGGCAGCTCCTGAGCGCGCAACTCGCGACCATCCTTCGACTTGCTCGAAATGAAGCCCGTTGCGGGATCGGTGTACTGCGTCAGATCGAACTTCGTGCCGTCGTAGCGTGCGGGAGC
>JAFPAT010000056.1 GCA_017425655.1 Rikenellaceae bacterium
CAGATTTTAGAGCGTGTTGGCGATGCTGAAATAGTAATAACGAATAAGGTGCCATTTTCGCGTGAAACAATGAAGGCGTTGCCGAATTTACGACTGATTTGTGTCGCGGCAACAGGTGTGAATATTATCGATCTTGAGGCAGCGGCCGAACTCGGAATAGAGGTGCGTAATGCGGCTGGTTATTCGACCGAGTCGGTAACTGAAACAACGATTGGTGCAGCATTGGCATTATGCAGAAATATAGGCTATTACGATAATTACATAAAGTCGGGTCGCTATTCGGCAGATGGGTTGATGTTCAATTTCGATCGTCCGACACGTCGTCTTTGTGGTAAGCGTTGGGGAGTGATCGGCTTGGGCGCAATCGGTCGCAATGTGGCTCGTGTGGCTGAAGCATTGGGTTGCAAGGTGGTCTATGCTTCGACATCAGGCGTTAAGCGCGAAGAGGCTTGGGAGTGTGTTTCGCTTGAAGAGCTTTTGGGAACGTCTGACGTAGTCTCGATTCACTGTCCGTTGAATGCTGCAACGCGCAACCTGATAGATGCCGCAAAACTTGATATGATGAAGCCTGATGCTCTGTTAATCAATGTTGCACGTGGTGGTATTGTTGATGAAAAAGCGTTGGCTGAAGCGATCGACACAGGTAAGATTGGCGGTGCTGCACTTGATGTCTTTGTACATGAGCCGATTGAGGCGGATTCGCCATTGTTGAAGGTCAAAAATAGCGATCGACTGCTGCTTTCGCCTCACAATGCGTGGTCGGCAGCCGAGTCAATTACTACGTTGGTTGGTTGCATCGAACGTAATATCGAGGCGTATCTTGCTCGTAGATAAATGTTGCAAAGCAAACAACAAACGCCGCCCGAAAAAAACGAGGCGGCGTTTTTGTGTATTAGGTGATTAGTTGTGTGAAATATCAAGATTAGTCAAACGACTGCATTCCCGATTGTGCGATCTGCATAATGCGGTGATACTGATCGGGCGATAATTCCATAAAGAAATAATGGATGGGATCGACGCGCATACCATTGTAACGCACCTCGTAGTGGAGGTGAGGAGCAAGCGATAGACCCGTGTTGCCACTCAATGCTATAATATCGCCGCGACGTACTGTCGTTCCGCGCGAAACATATACCTTGCTCAAATGGCTGTATGAGGTAGTGTATCCGTTACCGTGATCGATGACGAGAGTCTGTCCCGATGTCGAGTTACGCAATGCAACTTCGCTTACGCGACCATCGGCTGTCGCAAAAATTCGGGTGCCTTCGGGAACGGTGTAATCAACGCCCTGATGCGATGTCAATGTCTTGAAGAATGGATGAATTCGCATACCGTAAGAGGCTGTAAGCAGAGTAAGTTCATCATTGATAACAGGTTGTATGGCAGGGATGTAGTTGAGCTGCCCTCCTCTTTGACCGGTACGAAGCAATAGCTTATTGTAAGAATCAGTAAGAGTCTTAATGTTCTTGTCCATCGTGGCGATACGCTCGTTGAAGGTGCGGGCGAGGACTTCGGTCGGCTGGCTGACCAAATTCTCGTATCGAGCCCAGCGTCCTGCATCGCTTGCACTGCCCATATCGTAAGGATCAGCCTCAAAGAGGATATTGAATACATTCTTATCGCGGGCGACAACATTATCTATAACACGAGAAATCGAGTCATAGCGTGCGCTCAAAACCTCGTACTCTTCGCGCAAACGGTCAGTTGAGTGTTTGGCTGCATACTCGGTCGGAGTGTCGAAAAAGAGAGAGAATCCGAGGTAGTAGCAGACAGCCAATCCGATCCAAACAAATGTCTGGATTACGCCGCGAACGATCTTCTGTTTCAGTCGGCGGCGATAGCGCAGTTTTTCGATGCGCTCGGTGCGGGTTATGCTGTTAGTCTGCTTCATAAGTAGTCTCGCGTGCCGAACTGATGATATCCTCAAACTCTTCGGTACTCATATTCTTGTTGATATAGTTGATGGGATTTACGTTATGTCCCATATAGATAACCTCGTAGTGAAGGTGCGGACCTGTTGAAATGCCCGTATTGCCCAAATCGGCAATGCGCTGACCGCGAACAATCTTATCGCCCTCCTTGACCCATACTTTATCCAAATGAGCATAGCGGGTTTGATAACCAAACTCGTGGTCGATTACAATCTGGGTGCCGTAGCCGCTGCGTGAGCGGGTCAGTTCAACCTCCTTTACAATGCCGTTACCCGTAGCATAAACAGGGTCGCCGATATGACCTCCTAAATCGATACCTTTGTGCATACGCCAAATGTGCAATTTGGGGTGGTGGCGCATTCCGTATGCTCCGATATAGCCACGAAGCAGCTTTTTGTCGGTCGGCATAATTGCAGGGATGGCGAGCGACATATTCTCCTTATTCTTTGCTAAAATCTGCAACTCGTCGAACGAGCGCGATTCGAGATATGTTTTGCGGGCTAACTCGTCGAGTTTAAGCCACGTTGTGGTCATCAGAGTTGAATGATCATCGCCTCGCAATGATGCATATTTCGAGTCAGGGTAGGGCGAATATATGCCGTCGATCGAGAGGGTGTCAGTTGCAAAGAGCGTTCGATAAACACGGTTGTCGCGATGCTTTATTTCGTTCAATTGATTCATCGATGCATCAATCTTACTCTGCAAAATACGATACTTAATTATCAACTCGTTATTGTCGCGGTGAATACGGTAGAGCTTTGGCGTATAAAAGAAATACGAAAAGATTGCATTAAAGATCGAAGCGAGAATAAATGCAATAAGAATTTTACGCAAAAGGCGATAGTACCGCAGCTTGAAAGGGGCGGTTACAACCTCGTAAGTGAGGGTTTGGGGGTTAAATTTATAATCTTTTTTAGCCATTGTGTAAAAAACGCTTCGCATTTTGGGCAAAATTACAGCAAAATGTGTAACTTTGCAAGTTCTCGCGTGTAATAAACGAACGCGCGCGAGGTTTATTACCCAATTTTTGAGATAAATAAACATAAAATATTGACAATGGAAAGTAATAAAATCAGAGAGGCCTTCCTCAAATTCTTTGAGAGCAAAGGCCATATGGTAGTGCCTTCGGCACCGATGGTTGTAAAGAACGACCCGACGCTGATGTTTACCAATGCAGGTATGAATCAGTTTAAGGATATGTTCTTGGGTAACGCACCGATTAAGGCTCCGCGTATTTGCGATACGCAGAAGTGTCTGCGCGTTTCGGGTAAGCATAACGACTTGGAGGAGGTAGGACACGATACCTATCACCACACAATGTTCGAGATGCTCGGTAACTGGTCGTTTGGCGACTACTTTAAGAAAGAGGCTATCGAGTGGGCGTGGGAACTGCTGACCGAGGTGTATAAGTTGCCGAAGGAGCGTATGTATGCAACCGTATTTGAAGGCTCGGAGGAGGACGGTGTGCCGTTCGATCAGGAGGCTTATGACTTCTGGTTGCGTTTCCTGCCTGCGGATCATATTATTCGCGGTAACAAGAAGGATAACTTCTGGGAGATGGGCGATACCGGTCCGTGTGGTCCTTGTAGCGAGATTCATTTCGATTTGCGTGATGAGGCAGAGATCGCTTTGATCCCCGGTCGTGAGATGGTAAATAAGGATCATCCGCAGGTGATCGAGATCTGGAATAATGTATTTATGCAGTTCAATCGTAAGGCTAACGGCTCGTTGGAGCCGCTGCCGAAGAGCCACGTAGATACCGGTATGGGTTTCGAGCGTCTGTGTATGATTATGCAGGGCAAGAAATCGAACTACGATACCGATGTCTTCCAGCCTACAATCAAACGTCTGGCTGATATGTGCGGCAAGCAGTATGGCGTAGATGAGAAGTGCGACGTGGCAATGCGTGTAATCGCCGACCACTTGCGTGCTATTGCATTCTCGATTGCCGATGGTCAGCTGCCTTCGAATGTTAAGGCTGGTTATGTGATCCGTCGAATCCTGCGCCGTGCAGTGCGTTATGGTTATACCTACCTCGGTTTCAATGAGCCGTTTATCTGCTGGTTGGTAGCAGGTCTGGTTGAGCAGATGGGTGATCAGTTCCCCGAACTGCGCGCACAGCAGACTTTGATCGAGAAGGTTATCTCGGAGGAGGAAAACTCGTTCCTGCGTACGTTGGCTACGGGTATCAACCTGCTTGATGATGTAATTCGTCGCGCCAAGGCAGAGGGTAAGAACGAAATTAACGGTCAGGATGCATTCCTGCTCTATGATACCTATGGTTTCCCGATTGACCTTACCGAGCTGATCGCTCGTGAGCAGGGCGTCGAGGTTGATTTGCCCGCATTCGAGAAGGAGTTGCAGGCACAGAAGGAGCGTTCGCGTAATGCTGCGGCTGTAGCTGCTGACGATTGGGCAGAGGTGATGCCTATCGAGCAGAGTCTCTTTACTGGCTACGATACGTTGGTTGATGAAGTGCGAATTGCACGTTATCGTCGCGTAACAACCAAGGGTAAGAGTTACTATCAAATCGTATTTGATCACACTCCGTTCTATGGTAACTCGGGTGGTCAGGTAGGTGATACGGGCTATATCGAGGCTGATGGTGAGCGTGTAGAGATTACCGATACCCAGAAGGAGAATGGTTTGACTATCCATATTACATCGAAGTTGCCCTCGAATGTTGAGGCTCTGTTCCACGCCGAAGTTGATGGTAAGAAACGTCAGTCGTCGGCTAATAACCATACTGCTACCCACTTGCTGCACGCTGCACTGCGTAAGGTATTGGGTACGCACGTTGAGCAGAAGGGTTCGTTGGTTTCGCCTGCGGGTCTGCGTTTCGACTTCTCGCATTTCCAGAAGGTTACCAATGAGCAGTTGCGTGAGGTTGAGCAGCTGGTAAATGCAGCTATCCGTGCAAACGATCCTCTGGATGAGCGTCGCGAGTGTCCGATTGATGAGGCTCGTGAGGCGGGTGCAATGATGTTATTCGGTGAGAAGTATGGCGATAAGGTACGTATGGTACGCTTTGGTGAGTCGGTTGAGTTGTGCGGTGGTACTCACACATCAGCAACGGGTAATATCGGTATGTTCAAAATATTGAGCGAGGGTGCAATTTCTGCAGGTGTTCGCCGTATCGAGGCCGTTACGGGCGAAGGCGCAGAGAAGGTGCTCTATGCTGCTGAAGATACTATTCGTAAGATTGAAGAGTTCTTCCACAATCCGCAGATTGTTCCTGCCGTTAAGCGCTTGATCGAGAGTAACGAGGCTCTCAATCAGGAGGTGGAGCAGATGCGTCGTGAGCAGATTGTAGCTATGGCCGAGAAGTTGGCAAAGGCTTGCCCCGAGGTTGATGGTATGCAGCTCATCGCGCGTACATTCGAGCGTCCGACCGAGTTTGTGAAGGATTTGGCCTATAACTTGCGTGCAACGATGCCGCGTTTGGTTCTGGTTGCCGGTTCGGTTGCTGGTGGCAAGGCTACGTTGACGATTATGCTTGGTGATGAGATTGTCGCTGCGGGTGTCAATGCATCGCAGGTAGTTCGCACGGCTGCCAAAGAGATCAATGGCGGTGGCGGTGGTCAGCCCTTCTTTGCAACGGCAGGTGGTAAGAATCCCGACGGTATGCAGAAGGCTATCGACGTTGCTGTGGAGTTGATCAAAAATGAGTTAAACAAATAAAAGATACAAAAAACGATGGAAAACAAGAAAGTTTTGCTGATGATCCTCGATGGTTGGGGCATTGGTAACAAGACAAAGGGTGATGTGATCTACACGGTCAATCCCCCCTATATTTCGGCAATGACCGAGAAGTATCCTCACGCAGAGTTGCGTACCGACGGAGAGAATGTTGGTCTGCCCGATGGTCAGATGGGTAACTCGGAGGTGGGCCACCTCAATATTGGTGCAGGTCGTATCGTTTATCAGGACTTGGTGAAGATCAACCGTGCGGCAGCCGATGGCTCGATTATGCAGAATAAGGAGATCGTTGCAGCGTTCGAGTATGCAAAGGCGAATGGTGTGAATGTTCACTTTATGGGTCTGGTTTCGGATGGTGGTGTTCATTCGTCGCTTGATCACCTCTTTACACTCTGCAATATCTCGAAGGAGTATGGTATCGAGAATACCTTTGTTCACTGCTTTATGGATGGCCGTGATACTGATCCTCGCAGTGGCAAGGGCTTCATCGAGGCATTGGAGAATCATATGGCAAAATCGACCGGTCGCATTGCGTCAATTATTGGTCGCTACTATGCAATGGACCGCGATAAGCGTTGGGAGCGTGTGAAGATTGCTTACGATCAGTTGGTTAATGGTGTAGGTGAGCCTTCGAGCAATATGGTTGAGGCTATGCAGAAGTCGTATGACGAGGGCGTAACCGATGAGTTTGTTAAGCCTATTGTTGCAATTGATGCAGAGGGTCAGGTTATTGGTACTATTAAGCCTAACGATGTTGTTATCTTCTTTAACTATCGTAACGACCGTGCAAAGGAGCTTACAATTGTGCTGACGCAGGAGGATATGCCTGAAGAGGGTATGAAGACTATGCCGTTGTACTACTGCTGTATGACTCCTTACGATGCAAACTTCAAGGGTCTGCACATTTTGTTCGATAAGGAGAACGTGCAGAATACCATTGGTGAGTATGTGTCGAAGTTGGGCTTGAAGCAGTTGCGTATTGCCGAGACCGAGAAGTATGCACACGTAACCTTCTTCTTGAACGGCGGACGTGAAGCGATGTTCGAGAATGAGGACCGCATTCTGGTTGCATCGCCGAAGGTGGCTACTTATGATTTGCAGCCCGAGATGAGCGCTTACGAGGTTAAGGATAAGTTGGTTGAGGCTCTGGGTGAGCAGAAGTATGACTTTATCTGTCTGAATTTTGCTAATGGCGATATGGTTGGTCATACGGGTATCTATGATGCAATCGTTAAGGCTGTTAAGGCAGTTGATGAGTGCGTTGAGGCAGTAGTTGAGGCTGCGGTTGCAAATGGCTATGAGGTTGTACAGATCGCCGATCACGGTAACGCCGACAACGCAATCAATGAGGATGGCTCGGCAAATACGGCACACTCGTTGAATCCTGTGCCTATCGTTGTTGTTTCGGATCGCGTGGCAAAGGTTGAGAATGGTGTTCTGGCTGATGTAGCTCCGACCGTTTTGAAGTTGATGGGCTTGGAGCAGCCTGCCGAGATGACCGGTAAGGCTTTGGTTGAGTTCAAGTAGAAGAACTTGCTGATAATAAAAGCGAAAGCGCAACGGGTTAATCCTGTTGCGCTTTTCTTTTTTTGTACTTAATTTGATGAATCCTTGCTTTTGTGTTTATGCTTGTGATGATTCCATTTGCGATGATCGACCGGATCGCACATGCGATTGCGACGACGACGTTTGAGGGCGAGCGCAATCAGTGCAAATGCCATCGCAATTACACCAAAAATAAGAAGCATCAAAATAAAATCGAAAGTAGATTGATCTAACATTTCCCTAAATTCCCAAAAATCTCCGATGCAAATATAGTAAAATTTTGGTCAAAAAATCCCCCCCCCTCAAAAAATGCAAAAAAATATCTTTTGAATCATTTTTACTTATATCACGCATCAAAAATACCCTTTTTCAATTGGGATATTGAATGGCAGCTTGGGATTAATGCTTCCATTTGCGGTAATCGACTGCGCTGGTTAGGCGATTGCGTTGCCGTATTTTCCACGCGAATCTTAACATCGTACATATAAAAGCCAAAAAGCCCAAACCTAACAAGAAAATGATAAATTCAAAGGTGGTGTTATCCATTGTTGAAAATAAGGTTAAATAGAGTTGCGGAATATAAATTGTTCGTGCGAGTGAGTATGAAAATTGTGCCACGATTTTCAATTGAGGTAAAAAAGATTAAAATTACCAAAATGGGGATCTTTTATCTCTTTATGAAGGCTTGTGAGTGTGATTGCACTTACGTTGGTTGTATTTTTGCTGAAAAATGTGTGAATAAAGGCTGATACGCCAAAATAAATTGTTATATTTGCATTTAGTTTAACGGTCTAAAAAATCAGTGTTATGAGAAAGTTGATTTTAGTCCTCGCTGCAATTGTGATTTGCTTCGGAGCAGAGGCCAAAAGTCCTCTCAAATGGGGTGTTAAAGCGGGTTTGAATTACCATACGGTCGGTGAATTGACCACGTTGGGTAGAGATATTGTTAAAGCTACGGACAGAGTAGGCTGGCACGCCGGCTTGCAGGCTTCATGGCAGGTGAGTCGTATGTTCTCGATCGATCCCGAATTGATCTATTCGCGCAACTCTTACAATCTTACAACCGAAATGGGTGGCGGCGGTATTGCATATCTGAATACGGTCGATATCCCCGTTGCGCTTGGTGTGAATGTCATCGGCCCGTTGAAGGTTCAGGCTGGTATCAATATCAATGTGTTGACCGATAGCGGAGCAAAGGATGATCAGAAAGCTTTTCGCTTCAACCTCACGCCGCAGGTTTTGGGCTATCTGCTTGGTGTTGGTGCCGATTTTGGACGCTTCAATGTCTCGTTGCGATATAATGGATTTTTCGAGAAGAACGAGGGTAGTGCATCATTTAATATCCTTATGCAAAACGATGGCGCAGTTGCACAGGTGGAAGATCCTTTAATGAGAATGAGGGTAAGTACGTGGCAGCTTGGTGTAGGTTTCTACTTCTAAACGAGTCCGCGAAGCCAAATTGCAAAGTTGAAAACTTGCTACTACTAAACGATAATTAATGACGGAAAAAACGATACATATTGACGGGGTTGATCCCCGAGAACTTTTTGGTGTGCAGGATACTTACCTCGAAATGATTCGAGAGCAGTATCCTGCGCTCCGTATTGTGGCACGTGGCTCAAAAATTAAGATAATGGGCGAAGAGCGATTGATCGAACAATTCGTTAAGCGATTCGAGCAGTTCGAGGCCTATTACGATAAATATGGACACGTGTCGAAGGAGGTTATTCGCCAATGTTTCGGTACGGCGGGTGTTAAAGTTGATGAGCAACCTGCGGCTGATGGCGATGTGATTGTTTATGGTAACAACGGCAATATTATTCGTGCTCGCACGGCCAATCAGCGTCGCTTGGTTGATCTGTTCGAGAAGAACGATCTGCTGTTTGCCGTAGGCCCTGCTGGTTCGGGTAAAACCTATACCGCGATTGCGCTGGCAGTGCGTGCATTGAAGGAGAAACAGGTGCGCCGCGTGATTTTGACTCGTCCGGCCGTCGAGGCGGGCGAAAAACTCGGATTCCTGCCCGGCGATATGAAGGAGAAACTTGATCCCTATCTGCAACCGCTGTATGACGCGCTGAACGATATGATTCCTGCAGCAAAGTTGTCGAAGTATATGGAGGAAGGTACGGTTCAGATTGCTCCGTTGGCATATATGCGTGGTCGCACATTAGATAATGCCTTCGTGATTTTGGACGAGGCGCAGAATACAACACTCTCGCAGATAAAGATGTTTTTGACGCGTATGGGCCGTAATGCGAAGTTTATCGTTACGGGAGATGTTACGCAGATCGACCTGCCAAAGGCGGGCGACTCGGGTCTGATGCGCGCAATGAAGATGCTCGGTTCGATTCAAGGCATTGCATCGGTCGAGTTCGACAAGGGCGACATTGTGCGTCATCCGCTGGTTAAACATATTGTCGAGGCATTTGAGAAGCGTGCGACAATGGAGGACGCTCTGAAAAATAGAGAGAAATAAGATAACAACTAAATAAATGAATTAAGACAATGAGTGCAATTGTAAAAACCGATTTTAAGTTTGAGGGTCAGAAGAACCTCTATGTTGGTAAGGTACGCGATGTTTATAACATCGACGACAAGTATCTTGTAATGGTCGTTACGGACCGTATCTCGGCATTCGACGTAGTGTTGCCCGAGGGTATTCCCTACAAGGGCCAGGTGCTTAATCAGATCGCAGCCAAGTTCCTCGATGCAACGTCGGATATCTGCCCCAACTGGAAGATCGCATCGCCCGACCCGATGGTAACCGTAGGTCATAAGTGCGAGACTTTCCCCGTTGAGATGATCGTGCGTGCATACTTGACCGGTAGCTCGTGGCGCGATTATAAGGCTGGCGCTCGCGAAATTTGTGGCGTTAAGTTGCCTGATGGTATGCGTGAGCACGAGCGTTTCCCGCAGCCTATCATTACCCCTACTACAAAAGCAGAGATTGGTGCACACGATCAGAATATCTCGAAAGAGGAGATTATTGCGAAGGGCTTGGTATCGAAGGAGGATTACGAGACTTTGGAGCGTTACGCGCTGGCTCTGTTCGAACGCGGTTCGCAGATGGCAGCCGAGCGTGGTTTGATCTTGGTTGATACCAAATATGAGTTCGGCAAGCGCGATGGTGAGATCACGCTGATTGACGAGATTCATACTCCCGACTCGTCGCGTTATTTCTACGCAGCTGGTTATGAGGAGCGTTTTGCTCGTGGCGAGCAGCAGCGTCAGTTGTCGAAGGAGTTTGTTCGCGAGTGGTTGATGGCTAACGGTTTCCAGGGTCAGGAGGGTGCTGAAGTTCCCGAAATGACTCCCGAAATCGTAGGTAGCATCTCGGATCGTTACATCGAACTGTACGAAAACATCACGGGCGAGAAATTCGATAAGGGCTCGACTGATGGCGACCGTATGGAGCAGATGCAGGCCAATATCGCAAATATGATTGCTCGTCTGCGCTAAACGAACAACAAAATTGATTACTAAACCTTAAAAACTAATAACACAATGAACAAGAATTTGGCGGCACTTGCGCCGCAGTTGGTTTGGAAGCATTTCCAGGATCTATGTCAAATACCTCACCCCTCGTTCCACGAGGAGGCTATCCGCGCTCACATCATTGCATTTGCAAAGGAGCAGGGCTTGGAAGTAATGGAGGATGAGGCTCACAACGTATTGGTTCGCAAGCCCGCAACCGAGGGTATGGAGGATCGCAAGGGTATCGTTTTGCAGGCTCACGTCGATATGGTTCCGCAGAAGAATGGCGATAAGGTATTCGATTTCGAAAAGGATGCTATCGAGGCTTATATCGATGGCGATTGGGTAACTGCCAATGGTACTACTTTGGGCTCGGACAACGGTATCGGTGTTGCATCGATTATGGCAGTTCTGGAGTCGAAAGATATCAAGCATGGTGCTATTGAGGCTCTCTTTACTGCAACCGAGGAGTCGGGTATGCACGGTGCATTCGGTCTGAAGGGTGGTCTGTTGAAGGGCGATATCCTGCTGAACCTTGACTCGGAGACCGAAGGTGAACTTTATGTTGGTTGCGCCGGCGGTTTGGACGCAAGCACAACTTTCGAATATAAGGCCGAGGCTACTCCCGCAGAGGGCTATCGTGCTGCAGAAATTACCATTAAGGGCTTGAAGGGTGGACACTCGGGTATCGAGATCATCTTGCAGCGTGCTAATGCTAACAAGTTGATGTTCCGTTTGATCAATGCAGTGAAGAAGCAGCAGGAGTTGTTGCTCTGCTCGGTTGATGGTGGCGGTCTGCGCAATGCTATTCCGCGCGAGGCGAAGGCTGTTGTGATGGTGGAGACTGCAAAATGGGATGAGTTCCAAAAGACAGTTGCTGCATTTACCGAAATGGTTGTTGCAGAGTTCTCGGGTATCGAGGATTCGATTCAGATTAAGGCCGAGGAGGTTGCCGCTCCTGCCGAGATGATCGAAAAGGCTGTTGCCGATAAGTTGGTGAAGGCTGTTGTAGCTTGCCCTGACGGTATGCAGTCGATGAGTCAGTCGATGAAGGGTCTGGTGCAGACTTCAACCAATTTGGCTCGTATCGTATCGGACGGTTCGACCGTGAAGTTGCACTGCTTGCTACGTAGCTCGGTGAATAGCGAGAAGGCTGATCTGGGTGATGCTATCAGCTCGGTATTCGAGTTGGCAGGTGCAGAGGTTAAGTTGAGTGGTGGCTATGATGGTTGGAAGCCCAATATGGCATCGCCCATCTTGAAGGCAATGACCGAGAGCTATGAGTCTCTGTATGGTGTAACTCCTCGCGTTGTGGGTATCCACGCAGGTTTGGAGTGTGGTATCATCGGTGGCCCGTATCCCAACTTGGATATGATTTCGTTTGGACCGACCATTTGCTATCCTCACTCGCCCGACGAGAAGGTTGAGATCGCATCGGTTGCCAAGTTCTGGGATTTCCTCTGCCATACGCTGGGTAACGCTCCCCGTAAATAGTTGCGCTAAACGGCTTAATGTAGGCTATGGAGTTGGAGAACAGATGGCTCACGATCGTTAATCCGGTTGCAGGATATGGTCGTGCGTTAGATGATCTGCCTATCATCTCAAAACTGCTACGTGAGAATCACATTGACTACGAGCTGATGTTTACCGAACATAAACATCATGCTACGCAGCTCACCGTCGAAGCTATACGCAAAGGCTTTCGAAAGATGATCGTAGTTGGCGGTGATGGTACTTTGCACGAAGTTGTGAATGGCATTTTTATTCAAAAGGAGGTGCCGACAACAGATGTACAGGTGGGGGTCATTGCTGTCGGAACGGGCAACGATTGGATTCGTATGTTCGGTATTCCGCGCAAGTACTCCGAGGCAATTCGCGCCATAGCCGAGAATCACACCTTCCTGCAAGATGTGGGTGTGGTAAGCTATGAGGAGTCGAGTTATCGCCAATCGCGCTATATGCCCAATGTGGGTGGTGCGGGTCTTGATGCGGCTGTTGTAAGAGGCTTTAATGCTCTCAAGGCGCGTGGCAATCGAGGCCGAATATTATATGTTTTGAGTTTGATCGGAACATATTTCCGCTATCGTACTACCGGTATGCGTATTTGGGTCGATGATGAGCAGATTGTAAATGATCTGGTGTTGAGTACCTCGGTCGGAATCGGCAAGTATAGCGGCGGCGGTATGATGCAAACGCCCGATGCTGTGGCTGACGACGGTCTGTTTGATCTTACGGTGATTAAGAAGATTCGTTTGTGGCAGGTGCCGAAGGCCTTGAAGGCACTATTTAATGGCAGTATCTACTCGTTGCCACAGGTGAGTTTGCATCGCGGCTCGAAAATTCGCATAGAGTCTTCACCCGAAGTGCCTATTGAGGTTGATGGTGAGCAGTTGGGTACAACGCCGATCGAATTTACAATTCTGCATCGTGCAGTTAGGGTGGTGGTTTCAGAGCAGTTCCTGCGTGGTGATCTGAATCGACATCCGCGCCCGAAATTACGACTTGGAGCGTTATCGAAACGCAGATAAGCGATCTATACTCGATAATAATAAATAGGTGTGCTCAATCGGGCACACCTATTTTCGTCGGATCGCGATCCTAAAATGTGAGGGGAGAAAGTTTATTAATTTATTTCGGTGATGTCGATTTCGCCAATAACTACATCTTCAAATTCGGCAGCACACTGACGCTGGAATGTTCCAAGCTGTGTCGAGTCGCTTGTGCCTGCAAGGATTGCACCAAAGAATTGTGCAACCGAGTTGTAATAATTATCGACTTTGGTTGCCAAGCATTGATAGTATGACTTAATCTGCTGGTGAGTCATGCCATCGGGGAGAATGCCCTGTTTTACAAGCGAATGGTAGGGGAAGAGATGTCGCATATTGTGTGCGTCGGCTTCGAGTTGTGTAACGACGGTTTCGACAACGACCATTGTTACAGTGTCGTCAACCGAGGGCATCTCGATAAATGTTGCATAGACCGGATAGTCATTTTCGAGAGCCATAGCCACATCGTCGGTAAATAGCTCCCACTCAATATCATTGAGGTCGGTCAGATAGACCATATCGCGGTATGTGCGCAGGTCCTGTCGCATTTGCTGACGTTGCTCGCGGTTCCATTCGCGCTGTTTGCTGCAAGAGCAGAAGAGCGCAACAATAGAGATGATGAGAAGTAATTTTTTGATCATAAGCAAAATTTTTTGACTGAATTGACATCTGTGAGTGCAAACCGCGTGCCGAATATGAATGTCGAGTCGTTTCTTTTGATGTTTCAATCCGTGAGGAATATATCGAAAAAAAGCGTTATCTTTGTCTTTGAATATAATCGAGTGAAAAGATGAAAAATATTGTATTCGATTTAGGTGGAGTCGTTGTAGCTCGCGATCGTCATAAGGTGAGCCGTGAGTTTGCCGACTTTTTCGCATTTGTCTGTGTTACACCGATGCCCGAATTCTGGGTTGAGTATGATCGTGGAACTAAAACGCGCACCGAAGTAGAGCAGATAATGGCCGAGATAAAGGGCTGCTCGGTAGAGCGTTGCCACGAAGCTATGGCGACAGCGATCGATATTCAGGCACCTATCTCATGCACTGAACAGTTGATCGCAGAATTAAAAGAACGTGGTTATAGATTATATGTATTGAGCAATATGTCGTCGGATTTTATAGAACATATTCGACGTTTTGATGTTTATCGTCAATTTGAGGGCGATGTTGTTTCGTGTGAGGTGAAGACGGTAAAACCCGAGTCGGAAATATATCAAATAGTGCTTGATCGTTTTGCACTTGATCCGGCTGAAACTCTCTTTATTGATGACCGTGAGGCAAATCTGCGTGCGGCCGAGCAATTCGGAATTTCGACATTTCACTTCACCGAGCCTCGCGAAGAGTCGTGTGATCGTTTGCGTGAGTTGTTATTGCAGTAGCAATTACATCAGGTGCATACCTGCGCGCTCGCAATCGACACGCATCTGCTCGTCCCAAATCGAACTCTGAATCTCGCCAATGTGTGCCTTGCGAAGCAGGTACATACATAAGCGCGACTGCCCAATACCGCCACCAACGGTCAGCGGGAGCTCGCCTGCAAGTAACATACGGTGGAACATCATCTCGGTTTTATGCTCTTCGCATCGTTCTATGAGCTGACGCATAAGTGCCTCGGCATCAACGCGAATGCCCATACTCGAAACCTCAAATGCCGAATTGAGCACAGGATTCCACAGCAAAATATCTCCATTCAGACCAAAATATCCATCCTCGTTGGGTGTGCTCCAATCGTCGTAGTCGGCTGCGCGACCATCGTGCGGCTCGCCATTTGACAGACGACCGCCGATACCTATAATAAATACAGCTCCATATTGGCGAGCAATCTCATTCTCGCGCTCTTTGGGCGAGAGGGTGGGATACATCTGCAACAACTCTTCGGAGTGGATAAAGTGGATTTGTTCGGGCAGTTGCGGACGAATCTGCGGAAACTCGACATAGAGTTTATTTTCGGTAACTTTGATTGACTCATAGATGCGGCGCACGGTTTGCTTCAAGAAGGCAACGGTGCGCTGTTCGGGCAAAATTACCTGCTCCCAATCCCACTGATCGACATAAATAGAGTGTATATTGTCAATCTCCTCTTCGGGTCGCAGAGCGTTCATATCGGTATAGATACCACGACCTGCGGGCGTATGCATTTGCGCGAGTTTCAGTCGTTTCCATTTTGCCAACGAATGTACGACCTCGGCAGTAGCGTTGTTTAGGCTCTTAATGGGGAACGATACGGCACGTTCCACTCCGTTCAGATCATCGTTCAGACCCGTATGGCGCATCACGGCAATCGGGGCAGTAACACGCAGCAGCGCGAGCTGTGCCGAAAGATTGTTCTGAAACATATCTTTGACCTGTTTGATTGCCTTCTCGGTGCTCTCGAAATCGGGTAGTGGATTGTCGTAATGAGTGGGTATGTAGAGTGTCATCTGTTTTCGTGGTTGATTGTTTGTAGATGCAAATGTACTCAATTGCTCCTAAAAACATACGCAAATCGAAACAAATGTTGTGAAAAATGTCGCTTTTGAAACTTTTTTGCGAAAAAATGGCTCAAAAATTTGCAACGAAAGAAATTTGTCGTATCTTTGCACCGCTTTTAAGGCAGATGGCGAGATAGCTCAGCTGGTTAGAGCGCATGATTCATAATCATGAGGTCCCCAGTTCAATCCTGGGTCTCGCTACTAAATAGGAGTAAGTTAGTGATACTTGCTCCTATTTTTTTGTCTATATATCACTCTTCTATCACTCGTTATCGTTCGGTTTTTGTGTAATTAAATTGGTTATGTAGATAGTGAAGATCGGGAACATCATCATACCGAGCGAGGGTAGTACAACAGCCAAAATCTTACCAATAGCGGTTACCGGAAAAATCGCTGCACCGACCGTCGTTACGCCCATCCAAGCCCACCAAAGTGCGTTGCCGAAATTATCTACTTTCGGATTTACGCCCAATTCATAACAATAGAAAATCAGTGCAGCTAGATATGTAAATGCCACTACTGTAAATAGATATCCTACGAATAACATCTTAATTCTTCCATTCACCAGCCACGCTACAACTATAATAACGGCAGCAAATGCTCGGATGAGGGGCGCGGCTTTCAGTACTAAATACCATTCGCGCGACAAGTCCCAGCCACTCCATAGAGCGATATTCAAAAAAGGAATCGATACGAGCAGAAAGATGAAATTCCTTCGAAAAAATCGTGTTGGATTGTCTGCCGCAAATAGGTGCAGAAAGAAGTCTGCAATTAATATCAGACAGGCGATGAATTGTATCTCAAGATAAGCGGGCGTGATCACAAAACTATGGTTGCGCAGAATATCGAACGATAGCGAAATGAGAATTGCTAAACCGGCTAACAATGTAGCGATATTCATTACGCGCAGTGTAGGGGTAAGTTTCGATTGAGAGAGATTAAACATAGGTATAAATGTTAGATGATTTTACAAAGGCGTAGGTGCAATTCTTATACCACGTCGCAATAGAGATGCGAGGGTTGGAATTGTCGCGAAAAAATTGTTACTTTGTGGTAGTGAAAAATTTATTTATGGCAACACGACTTGTAATATTCGATCTTGACGGAACATTGCTCGATACGATTGGCGATTTGGCGGCCTCGTGCAATCATATTTTGGAGCAATTTGGCCACCCGATACACGCGACCGATGATTACCGAATGTTTGTTGGTAATGGCATCGCAAAACTTGTCGAGCGAGCTTTGCCTATGGAGTGTCGTGCGCCGGAGTATGTCGAACGGGTGCGAGTAGCCTTCGTGGAATATTATAAGGCGCATATTGCAGATTATACGCAACCCTATAATGGAGTGAGTCAATTGATTGATGAACTACGTGCGCGAGGTGTGCAAGTAGCTGTCGCATCGAATAAATTTCACGAAGGAACGTGTAGCCTTGTCGATAAATTCTTCGGATTAGAGAGTTTTGTGGCTGTCTATGGTCAGCGTGCTGGCGTGCCGATTAAACCCGATCCGATGATTGTGAATGAGATTTTGCGAGATGTCGGCGTGATGCGCGAGGAGGTACTCTATGTGGGTGATTCGGGTGTGGATATGCGAACGGCCGTAGCTGCTGGAGTTCGTTCGGTGGGTGTTACGTGGGGTTTCCGCTCACGCGAGGAACTGATCGAAATGGGTGCTGATTATTTGGCTGATCGAGCCGAGGAGATATTAAATTTATTGTAAGATGACAAAGCGTGTTTCATTGGCATTGTCGAGTGGCGGTCCGCGCGGCTTTGCATATATCGGAGCTATTGAGGAACTTGTGGCGCGAGGATACGAAATTGGCTCGGTGGCAGGTACTTCGATTGGTTCGCTTGTGGGAGGTATCTATGCAGCGGGCAAGCTCGACGAGTTCAAGGAGTGGCTGTTTGCACTTGATGCGTGGAAGGTCTTTACATTGATGGATCTCTCGATTGGCAAGAACCATATAGTCAAGGGCGAGCGAGTCATCGAAGCGATGCGAGAGATTGTGCCCGATGTCGATATCGAGTCGTTGCCGATACCGTTCCGCGCCGTGGCTACGGATCTCTATACGGGCGAGGAGGTGGTCTTCGATCACGGCAAGTTGTTCGAGGCTATTCGAGCGTCGATCTCGATTCCGTCGCTGTTTCAGCCTGTGAAGTACGGACTTACAACGTTGGTTGATGGCTGCATTGCTAATTGTCTGCCGCTGAGTAGGGTAGTTCGCTCGGAGGGTGATATTTTGGTAGCATTCGATGTGAATGATGTCGATGTTGCGGAGATTCGATCGATCCTTACGCGCGAGAATGCGGCTTTGGTTGCAGATACCGCTTTCGAGCAGAGCACACGAGCCGAAATGCGCGGTATATTGGATAGCGTAACCAATCGTAGCGATATCGGATTGGTCGAACGATTGAAGTCGGCAGGTAGCCGCAGTATGTCATTGATCAAAAATGTGATCAACTACGAGGAGGAGTACGACGAGGCGAAGGCTCTCGACTATGGTGATACTTACTATGATCTGCTCGATCGTTCGTTCAGTTTGATGAATCATCGCCAATCGGAGTTGTCGATTGCGCTACATCGTCCCGATATTGTGGTGAAGATGCCGTTTGATGCTTATGGTGAGATAGCAGACTACGCCAAAGCAAAAGAGATCTCCGAGATCGGTCGCCAGCTAATGCACGAGGCGTTGGATAAGTATGAGAATAAATAGAATAGTTTGTAAGTGCAAACATTAAAGGCGACCCACACGGGGTCGCCTTTAATGTTTAGCGTCTGTAGCGTACAGACTACTTCTTCTCCTTCAAAAGGTCGCGGATCTCGGTCAGTAGAACCTCCTCCTTCGACGGTTCGGGTGCGGGAGCAGGTGCAGGCGCGGGAGCCTCTTCTTCCTTCTTCTTCAAATTGCTCAATGTGTTGATGCCCTTAACAAGCAGGAACACGCAGAGAGCCAAAATAACGAAATCGACACAGGTCTGAACGAATGCGCCATACTTCCACAGTACGGGCTCAACGGTCTCGCCCGCAGCTGCTGCAGCCTCGATAGCCTTCTGGTTAAGCGTTACCGACAACTGCGAAAAGTCGGTGCCGCCGAGCAGCATGCCGATAGGGGGCATCAGTACGTCATTTACCACCGAGGTTACGATCTTGCCGAATGCACCACCGATGATCACACCGACAGCCATATCCATTACATTACCTTTCAGAGCAAAGCTCTTGAATTCTTGCAGAAAACCCATAGTATTCTTAAATGTTTTATTGAATTATTGATTGCTTTTCACGAGGTCAAAAGTAGTAATAATTTCGCAGATTAAAGACAATGCGAGTGTTAAAAACGCGAAAATGAATAAAAATCAGTTTTTTTTCATTTAATTTTTGACTAATTGCGAAAATAGTTTTATATTTGTTAATGCATCAATGATCCTAAACAATCTAACAATAATAAACAAAGAGATTTTGCTATGGCAAAGAAACTTAAAATCAGAGACCTGACGCTGCGCGACGGCCAGCAGTCGGCGTTCGCTACCCGCTTGAAACAGGAGCAGGTAGATCGCGTACTTCCTTTCTACAAAGACGCAAACTTCTATGCAATGGAGGTTTGGGGTGGTGCAGTACCCGACTCGGTAATGCGCTACTTGGGTGAGAACCCCTGGACCCGTTTGGAGACTATCAAGGCTGCAGTCGGCGATGTTTCGAAACTGACAGCTCTGTCGCGTGGTCGTAACCTGTTTGGTTACAGCCCCTATACCGATGAGATTATCGATGGTTTCTGCCGCAACTCGATCGAGAGCGGTCTGGGCATTATGCGTATCTTCGACGCATTGAACGACGTGAACAACGTTAAATCGACAATCAAATATGTTAAGCAGTATGGCGGTATCGCTGATTGCGCTGTTTGCTACACTGTCGATCCGAAGTATCCCGAAATCGGCTTCTTCGCAAAGTTGATGGGTAAGAAGAATCCGAAGCCTGTATTTACCGACGCTTACTTCCTTGATAAGGCAAAGCAGATGGCTGCTCTGGGTGCAGACATGATTACCATCAAGGATATGAGTGGTTTGATTCCTCCCAAGCGTGTTGCTGGCCTGATCCGTCTGATCAAGCAGAACTTGTCGATCCCTGTTGATTTCCATACTCACTGTACCCCCGGTTACGGTTTGGCATCGGTTGTAGCTGCTATCAATGCAGGTGCAGATATCGTTGATACCAACATCTGGAACTTTGCAGGTGGTCCCGCAGCTCCCGCATTGGAGTTGATCTATATCTTCTGCAAGAAGATGGGTGTAGAACTCGATGTAAATATGGAGGCTGTTGCAAAGATTAATGCCGAGTTGCTCACTATCCGTAAGGAGTTGGAGGCATTCGACGCTGTTAAGCAGTTCCCGAAGCCCTTCAATCCGCTGACCGATACTCTGCCTGCAGAGATCGATGCAGAGTTTGACAAGGCTATCGCTGCAGTAAAGAAGGATGATGAGGTTGCTATGTTGGCTGCTTGCCACAAGATCGAGGCTTACTTCAACTTCCCCGCACCTAATAAGCTTGTTCAGGAGGCAGAGATCCCCGGTGGTATGTACACCAATATGGTTGCACAGCTCAAGCAGTTGAAGAGTGAGCACATCCTGCCGAAGGCAATGGAGCTGATTCCGACCGTACGTTTGGCTGCTGGTTTGCCGCCCCTGGTAACTCCTACTTCGCAGATCGTAGGCGCACAGGCTGTTAACTGCGCACTGGACCAGATGAACGGTAAGCCTATGTACACCACCAAGAGTAACCAATTCGTAAATCTGGTTAAGGGTGAGTACGGTAAGACTCCCGTTGAGATTGATCCCGAATTCCGTTTGAAGATTGCAGATGTTCGTGAGGAGACTCCTTATGACACCAGCAAGTATCAGATGCAGCCCAACCCCGTATTGGAGGATTGCGGTGGCGTTAAGTTGGCTGCAACCGAGAAGGAGGTTCTGCTGCTCGAGCTCTTCCCGCTTGTAGCAAAACCCTTCTTGACCAACTTGAAGAAGGAGGCATTTGCTGCCCAGAAGGCTGCATCGGCTCCCGAAGCAAAGGTCGAGGAGAAGAAGGAAGAGGCTACTCCGAAGGTACAGCCCATCACCGGTAAGGCTATCAATGCTCCGCTGCCGGGTCGCGTAATCGAGTTGAAGGTTAAGGTTGGCGACGCTGTTAAGGCTGGTCAGGAGGTTGTAGTCCTCGAGGCTATGAAGATGGAGAACTCGGTAACTACCGACGTGGCAGGTTACGTTCGTCAGATCTTCGTTGCCGAGGGCGACAATGTTGCATCGGATGCTGTTTTGATCGAGGTTAGCGCAGAGGCTCCCGTAGTTGCAAAGGCTGAAGCTGCAGGTCCGAAGCCCGTTGTAGGTAAGACTATCAACGCTCCGCTGCCGGGTCGCGTTATCACCATCAAGGTTCAGGCTGGCGATGATGTGAAGGTAGGTCAGGAGGTTGCAGTTCTCGAGGCTATGAAGATGGAGAACTCAATCAATGCCGACTTCGCAGGTAAGGTTCGTCAGGTGCTGGTAGCCGAGGGCGACAATGTTGCTACTGACGCTGCTCTGATCGAACTTGAATAATGATTCGTAAGGCTCGATAAAGAAATTCGGGCTCTGAATATGTCGATTCGTCCGACTCCACGCTTCGGGGTCGGACGAATTTTTATTTGATTAATAGCCGAATATTAGGAGAATATGTGAATTATGCTTACCTTTGAAGGTTGAAAAAGAGCAAAACTAAAACTTAAATAATTAAACACAGATTTTATGTCTCCGATTTCCGTAATCATTACAGTTCTGGCATATATCGCCGTGCTGTTCTTGGTGGCTTGGTGGTCGGGTCGCAAGGCCGACAACGC
>JAFPAT010000057.1 GCA_017425655.1 Rikenellaceae bacterium
ATTTCGTGATTACTTCCAATATTCACTGTTGGAACTTCTACATCTGGCAGACGATTCATCAGTCGAATCAGTGCATCGACAACATCGCCCACCCAACAAAATGTTCGCAATTGCTCGCCGTTGCCGTAAATCGTAATATTTTGTCCCGTCAGTGCCTTGACAATCATCTTTGCAACGACGCGCTGATCGCTTGTATCGGCACCTGTGCCATAGGTGTTGAATATTCGTGTTATCTTCCCATCAACTTGGTACTCACTGCGATATGCCCGTACAAGACTCTCGGCAGCGCGTTTGCCTTCGGACAATGCCGAACGCACAGGACCAAAGGTCGTATCTTCTTGCATCGATTGTTGTCTAATTGAACCATATACATCGCCCGACGATGCAAAGAGCATTCTTGAACGGTGATGACGAGCAACTTCGAGACAGTTAAGCGTACCGATGATATTCACTTTGAGCGTTTCTACCTCGGCACCTTGTTCGTATCTCAACGTTGAAGGAGTAGCCAAATTATAGATCTCATCGACATCGATACCAAACTGATTTACAACATTATGTCGAATGAAGTTGAAGTTCGGTTGCGAAATTATTTCGCGCAGAATAGGCGACGATTCGTAGCTGCGAATATCCATACAATGGACCTCATAGTTTCGATCGACAAGGGCGCGGCATAGGTGCGATCCGATCAGACCGGCACCACCGATTACGAGAATTCGTTTTGAGTCGTTCATTTCCGGAAAAATTTTCTATTGTGCCGTTCATCCAAAAATTATGCCCATGCCCGCTTCTGTCCCAATAAAAAACTCCACCCTTTGCAGGATGGAGTCTATATCAGTATTATGTGATGTTTGTTAATCTTCGTAATCGCTTTGGAAAATTGCGGCGGGTAATTCGTCGATACGATTGACGTAGCGTACCTCGATACCCTTTGGTGGCTTGGGCAGATCTTTGCGCAGATAGCCCGAAACTACTATTCGACGAAATCCTAAACGGGCCGCCTCGGCAATACGTTGCTCGCTACGCGGAGCAGGTCGCACCTCGCCCGATAGACCGATCTCGCCCGCACAGCAGACTCCTTCGATCAGCGGTTTATCGAAATATGAGGAGATCACCGCCGCCACAATAGCCAAATCCATGCCCGTATCCGCGACCTTGAAACCGCCCGCAAAGTTGAGGAAAACATCCTTCGAGAACATCTTCATTCCCACGCGTTTTTCCAAAACGGCCAACAGCATATTCATTCGTCGTGAGTCGTAGCCCGTAGTCGATCGCTGCGGCGTGCCGTATGCAGCGTTGCAAACTAACGATTGCGTCTCAATCAGATAGGGACGAATACCATCGACTGCGGCACCTACGGCGATGCCACTCAACGGCTCGTCGTAGTGCGAAAGCAGAATCTTCGAGGGGTTATCGACTTCGATCAAACCCTCATTGCGCATCTCGAATACGCCAATCTCGAATGTAGCACCAAAACGATTCTTTATGCCACGCAAAATGCGATAGACGTTGTTGCCGTCGCCTTCGAATTGCAAAACCACATCGACAATATGCTCCAAAATCTTCGGGCCGGCAATCGTTCCGTCTTTGGTTATATGGCCGATAATAAATATCGATGTACCAGTACTCTTGGCATATTTGAGCAATGTTGCGGCACATTCGCGGATTTGCGATACACTGCCAGCCGACGAATCGATTAGTTCGGTATAAACCGTTTGTATCGAGTCAATTATAACTATGTCGGGTTGAATGTCTTCAATCTGCGAGACGATGTTTTCGAGCAATGTTTCCGAATAGACGAGGCAATTCTCATTTGCCGTGCCGATACGCGAAGCGCGCATTTTGATCTGTTGCGGCGACTCTTCTCCCGAAACGTAGAGCACTTTCAGTCCGTGATCGGCCAATGCGAGTTGCAGGCTTAATGTCGATTTACCGATACCCGGTTCGCCGCCTAACAGAATGAGCGATCCGCGCACAAGACCACCTCCCAAAACACGATTTACCTCCTTGTTACCCAGATCTATGCGCTTATGCACCTGCTCTTCGATCTGCGCGATGGTTTGTGGTCGCGATTGTGGCAGATGTGCCGCTACGGCTGCCGAAGCAGTCGAACTCTTGGCTATGATCTCTTCGGCAAAGGTGTTCCACTCGCCACACGAGGGACAACGTCCGATCCACTTCGGAGCCTCATAGCCGCAGTTGCGACAGAAAAAAGCCTTCTTAACCTTTGCCATAATATTTTGAGGAATAAAGTTTTACATATCTAATTGCCAGCCTGCCTCGTCATCGATGCGATCGCGCAATGATCCTTCAGGCAATGTTGCGATAAAGGATTTTGCTGCCGCGCGTTCCTCGTCGGAGCGTGTGCCGCAAGCCGCCAACAATACTGCCGCCCCGTGGGCCGAAACCACCTCCAAACCAACGGGAACACTCTGCAAAGCCTTCAAAAGAGAGTCTGCCACATCTGCGAGTTTCAGTTCTGCACAACGCGCTCCGATCAACATCGCGGCATATCGCAACAGCCCGCTCTCTGTCGCCAGCCACTCCTTCGCTGCAACTTCGGCAACGGACGTGCGAGCGATCAAAACCGTAGCGACATTTTCGGCCATTTCGACAGTTGTTACGCCCTCACTCCAAAACGTAAGTTCTTCGGCAGTAACGCTTTCGGGCGAAGCGATGCTCAATGCCGCAAGCTGCAATTCGCGCACCTGCTGACGATAGAGCAGACGTGCCAACTCATCGTCGGGAGCATATTGGCGAGCCAATGTTCTGATGGTCGGAATACTTACGCCATAGCTCAACGCGTAGTCGATACCCTTATCGTGCATCGAATCCACGACGGCACCATTCATCTCTCGACGTAGTTCGCCGAGCAGTGCGACCATTCGTGAGGTAGCATTCATTGTTTCCTATTTTATTGTGAGAGTTGCGACAACCTATTTCTTTTGGGTATTTACGATCTCAACCACCTTGCCGTATTGGAAGATAGGCAACTCACTCTCTACAAGCGTGCTCTTGCCATCAGATATGCGACAAACAACATTGTCGGCGATACGGAACGGAACGGCATAACGAGTGTCGCGTTCGCTCTTCAATGTGAGACCTGCGGTAGGTATCTGACCACTCGGAGCAAGCTCCAGAACGATCGGCAGAGCCGAGAGATTGCTTGCAGGTTCGATGCCTGTATTCTCGCTGAAACGGCAGATGATATATTTGGTTTTAGCCTGCTCGGGTACAATCGAAATTGTTCTAACCGAGGTGGTTACGATCTGCTTGCCGAGGAATAATTCGAGATACTCCTGCTCCAAACGATCGATCTCATCAAGAGCCGCTTTCAGACCTGCGCCATAGACATTCTCGCCCACGTCGCCCGATACAAGTTCGATGCGGGTTTTGCGCAATTTGAAGATTGTATTTGCTGCATTTTGTGCCGCTGTTTCAAGAGGAATTTCTGTTGAAGAGGTCTTGTTGGGCAGAACCTTCGGGAACTCCTCGGCAGTGCCGCGCAACGATACCACTTCGCTACCTTCGGTAAAGGCAGTGGCAGTAGTTGCGGGAGCTGCATCAGCTGCCGAAATCGCGGCATTCACGATCGAATAGCTCATCTTGTCGGTCAGCGGAGCGCGTGCGCCGAGATATTTCTGCGCAAAGCGGGCATAAGGACCGGCTACAATCATCTCTTTCTTTACAACCAGATCGATTGTAAGAGTTGTCTGCGGATGCGAGAGAGTTGTAACGCCATTCTCCTCGACGATGCCGACCTTTGCGGCTGTGAAGTTTTGTGCCGAAGCCGACGCAGCAACTACGATGCAGGCTGCAGTGGCCAATATTGCTTTGATACTTTTCATAGGTGATTCGTTATTTTGGTATAGTTATTATGCAAAGTTACTTTTATTTGTCGAAAAATAGCCTTTTAACGAAAGAAAATATATCTATTTAAGATAAAATTCTTTGGTCAGGAGGCTATACTCTTCACTGCGTGAGCCATCCTCGGCCGAGAGAGTAAGTTCCTCGATTGAGGCTTCGCCCGTGGTAAGACTCCACTCGCTCATCGTTCGTTTTGGGACAGCTCCCCTTTTTGTTGCGACATCGCAACGACGGCGCAGGTGCAACCCCGCGACAACTGCTTGCATAGCAAATTTGCGAGCTTCGTCCGTAGGCAAGATTATAGATAATCTCCCTTCGGGTGTAAGCAGTCGTTTGGCCGCATCAATCAAATCCCGATGGGGTAGTGAGCAGTTGTGGCGAGCCGTCGCACGCGAAGGGTCGGGCGATTGCAATGTTTCTGAAAAATATGGTGGATTGCTGACTATTAAATCGTAATGTTGCTCGGTAGAGAACTGCTGAATGGCGCACTCAATCACCGCAATTCGATCACTCCAAGCTGATCGTGATACATTGTTGCGAGCGCACGTCGCTGCAGTTGAGTCAATCTCAATGGCATCAATCTTTGCTGTTGCATTGCGTTGTGCACACATCAACGAAATCAACCCCGTGCCTGCACCAACATCGGCAATACGCTCCGCCGATTGACACGAGCACCACGCACCGAGCAGAACACCGTCAGTGCCCACCTTCATTGCGCACCCTTCGTGGTTAATCTCGAACTGCTTGAATGTGAAACCTTTGCTGCTCATCTGCTCTACTCTTTGAGAAATCCGTCAATGCCTGCGCCAAAGAGCGAAAAGTCGAATCTTACGGGGTCATTTGGATCAAATTGGCGCAATGTCGCGGTGATCTGCTCGACTGCCTTCCAATCGCTCTGCTTGCGTGTGAGCAGTCCGAGCGCGCGACCCATATTGCCCGAATGGACATCGAGAGGCAGATATAGTGCCGACATTGGAATCGACTCCCAGAGCCCGAAATCTACACCTCGATCGTCGCGTCGCACCATCCAGCGCAGATACATATTCAGACGCTTACAGGCAGCTCCCTTATCAATCGAAGAGAGGTGCTTGCGACAATGTGGATCGTGAGGCGCAGTGAGGAAAGTCTCTCGAAATTCCGATAGTACGACGCGCATATCGCCCGTTGCCGCATATCGACGCTCGAAGAAACCGCCGATACCGCCCTCTTCGGCATACATTCGGCGCATCGCTACAACAAACGAACGGAAGTCCGAGCCGTTGAAAGTTCGATGTACGTATGTCATCAGTCGATCAAGTTCGGCATCGGATGCGTTCATCGTAAAGTCGTATGGCGCGCCGTCCATATAATCGACCATTCGGCGCGCACTCTTTACGATCGCCTTGCGGTTGCCCCAAGCGATCGTAGCGGCCAACAGACCGCTGATCTCGATATCTTCACGCCCCGAAAAGAGATGTGGAATGCTTATCGGGTCATCAGCAATGAACTCTGCGCGGTTATATTTGTCGTGCAGTCGTTCAAGCAGTTCGCGTAACTCTTCGTGGGTCATAGTAGCTGATTGTCAGAGTCAGACTATAATTGTGAATTGTGAATTGTGAATTGTGAATTTTCCACAATCTCACCGTCGCGCATCGTGATTTTGCGATCGGCCATCGATGCCAATCCTTCATCGTGAGTAACGATCACAACGGTCTGTTTCAACTCGTCGCGCAGACGGAAAAAGAGTCGATGAATCTCGTCGCGATTGTGCGAGTCGAGATTACCCGAAGGCTCATCGGCAAGCAGTACAGCTGGCGAATTGATCAGCGCACGTGCGATTGCAACACGCTGTTGCTCACCACCCGACATTGCCGTAGGCTTATGGTTGCGGCGATCGCCAAGTCCCATCATGTCGATCAATTCTGCGGCACGACGCTCCACCTCGCGACGATCACGATGACCAATTAGTCCGGGGATGCAAATATTCTCAAAAGCGGTAAATTCGGGTAGTAGGTGGTGAAACTGAAATACAAAACCGATATGTGCATTGCGAAAATCTGACAACTCTCTGTCGCGCATTTGGCTCACATCGATACCGTTGATCTGCACCGTGCCACTATCCTGACGCGAGAGCGTACCCATCACCTGCAATAGGGTGGTTTTTCCTGCGCCACTTGCTCCGACGATCGAAACTACCTCCCCGCGCGACACTTCGAGCGAAACGCCACGTAACACTTCGAGCGCACCGTAGCTCTTGCGAATATCTTTACACTGTATCATTATCTGTTTATTCTGTTTTATTCAGTTTGTTGAAAATCGTGATGACCTCCTTCGCCTCTCGCGTATCGTGCACACGAAGAATCTTCGCGCCCTGACGCAGAGCCTCCATATGTAGAGCCGTTGTGCCATTCAAAGCCTTGTCGGGTGTGCAACCGAGTAATTGGTATATCATCGATTTACGCGAAATACCGACCAGTAACGGAACTCCGAGGTCGGTCAAGCGACGCAGACCACGCATAAGTTCGTAGTTCTGATCAAGGCTCTTTGCAAATCCGAAACCTGCATCAACCACAATATCCTCAATGCCAGCCTCTCGCAGCTGTTCAATCTTGCGAAGAAAGTATTTGTGCACATCTTCAACCACATCGCTATACGAGGTCATCTTCTGCATTGTCGTCGGTGTGCCGCGCATATGCATAGCTACGTATGGCAATCGCAATTCGGCAACCGTTTCGACCATCGTCGGATCAAGTTCGCCTGCCGAGATGTCATTCACGATACAGTCGCCAAACTCCTCCACCGTCCGACGAATAACCTCCGCACGAAAACTGTCGATTGAAACAGCTGTCGAAGGTGCCACGCGACGAATTACCTTCATTGCACGAGCAATGCGTCTGATCTCCTCATTGATCGGAACATCGTCAGCATTGGAACGCGACGAGTAGCCTCCTACATCGAACATATCTGCCCCTTCGTCAAGGGCTGCAAGCACCTTTCGCTCGATCAGCTCCTCGGTAAAGCATCGACTACCATCATAGAACGAATCGGGCGTGATGTTTATGATGGTCATCACGCGCGGCTTCGAAAGATCTATTATGGTGTTATTCAATCTCATTGCAGAGGATTTTGTGTATCTTCTCTACCTGCTCGCGCAAAGTAGTAATATCAATATTCACGATTGTATGATGTGCGCGTCGTTCGCGCTCTTTGTCGCTCATTTGTGCCTTTATGCGATTGCGAATAACATCAGTTGGAGCGTTGTCGCGCATCGCAGCGCGCTCAATGCGGGTCTGCTCGGGTGCACTTACGGTGATGACCTGATCCACCTTTTTATCAAATCCGCAATCGAACAGAATTGCACTCTCCAAAATCGTATATCGAGCCCCCTCGCCTCTGCGCTCCTCGCACCATCGCTCCCAATCGCGACCGACAGCGGGATGAACAGCTCCGTTCAATGCTGCCAAACGCTCGCTATTGCCAAAAACTTCGGCTGCCAGACGTGCTCGATCCAACTCTCCGTTGTCGTTATATACCTGCTCGCCAAATATTTCGATCAATTCGGCTCGCAGATCGGGATCGTTCTGCATAAGCCATTTGGCTCGGCTGTCGCTGTCGTAGCAACGCACACCAAGTTCCTCGAACAGACGGCAAACGGTGCTCTTTCCACTTCCGATGCCACCCGTCAGTCCCACACGAATCACTCTTCAACCGCCTCCTCGCAGTCGAGTTGAATGTCTGGTACCTCGCCAATCGAGATAAATTTAACTTCGGGGTAACTTGTCGAAATAGCGTTCAATAACGATGAGGGCGAGAGTACGATAATTGTGCTATCGACCGACAGCGGTGCGTGATTTACGCGCGAGAATGTAAGTTTCGATTTATCGACCAGATGGAAACGATGTGCCATCAGAGCCGAACCGCGACCTTCGACCGTGCAATCGACCTTGAATTTATACCCGTCAAGACTTACGCGCACGGGGATATATGTCGTATATATGTAGTCCAATTTGGCGATATACCACAAAACGAATGCGATAAAGAGCATCAATACGAAAACCGGCGATACGGAGTTTCGAAAGAAGGTATGAATCGAGTTAATTAATTTATTCATAATCAGCTATGAATTAATATTATACTTACTGCCTTTAGCAACTCGCCTTGGCGACCCACAAATATACAAAAAATCGAGATACTGCGCAATGGAAATAAAAAGAACTGCACCAATTCTGATGCAGTTCTTTGTCAAATAATCGAGCGAATAGCTCTTTTCTTTTTTCGATGCTCGTTACTCGGCCTTTGCAGCGCCCTTCTCGGCAGCGTACTTCTCATTAACGATCTTGAGCAAATCCTGGGTAATATCCAGAGCATTTGCGCCATCGAGCAGTGCAGTCGAGTTGATGATCAACTTGTACTGATCGTCTTTGTTGATCTCCTCAATAGCCTCTGCAACGAGGTTGTTGATGCGGTTATTCAGTACAAAGTTCTCCTCGTCGAGAGTAGCAGCCTCTTTCTGGGTAGTGTTCTGGTAGTTAGCGATGCGCTTCTCCAAAGCCTCACCCTTCTGCTGGTAATCAACGGTGGTAATCAGACCCTTCTGATACTTCTCCTGCAGCTGTGCTGCCTCATACTGGAAGCCCTGCTCCTTCTTTGCCCACGACTGCTGTGCAGTTTCGAGCTTCTTCTGGAAAGCGATGCCCTCGGTCTGATAGATGTCCGACAAGAATACGAGCGAGTCAGCCTTTACGAAAGCGATATCCGAGCTGGTGATAGCGGTCTGCTCTGCTGCGCCCTCGGTGGTTTTAGCGGCGTTGTTGGTGCAACCCACAGCGAAGAGAGCTGCTACAACGGCTGCGATAAACGTTTTTTTCATAGATGTTTTGTTATTTTTAGTTGTTAATTTTCGCTAATGAAACACAAAGATACAAAAAAATTGTAAATTTGTAGCAGATAAACAAAAAATTGTAATCGAATATGTACGAATATATCAAGGGTGAAATTGCCGAGCTCTCTCCTGCGCGTGTTGTGATCGAGGCTGCGGGCGTGGGTTACGACATTGCGATTTCACTCCAAACCTACTCCGAGATCGAGAAATTGACCGAGGCAAAGATCTATGTTCATTACGTTGTCCGCGAGGATGCGCAGTTGCTCTACGGCTTTGCTACGAAATTCGAGCGCGAACTGTTCCGTCATCTATTGAGTGTTTCAGGCGTGGGCGGTAATACAGCACGAATGATCCTCTCTACCTATTCGCCTGACGAACTGCGCAATATTATCGCTACGGGCAACGCGACGCTGCTCAAAAATGTGAAGGGCTTGGGCTTGAAGACTGCTCAAAAGATCATTGTCGAGTTGAGTGGCAAGGTGATCTCTGTTACCCCCTACGAGGAGCGTCAGTTGCTCGGCAAGGTGCAGGACAGCAACGAGATTTACGATGAGGCTTTGGCTGCACTTACAATGCTCGGCTTTGCTCGCACGGCCTCGGATAAGGCACTCAAAGCGGTGCTTAAACAGAATCCTTCGTGCTCGGTCGAGGATGCAGTCCGCCTTTCGCTTAAACAGCTGTAATCCAATTCAAAACTGATGAGAGAAATTTATTGGTATCAACGAAAAAGCCACGCCCGAAAGCGTGGCTTTAATTTTTAATTTTGAATAGAAGATTACCTCTTCATCTTCGCCAGGAACTTCTCGCGGCCGACGATGTAGCGCACGTGGTCGCCTTCGCCGATCACGCCATCGCTATCGTGCGCCTCGACGCGGAAGGTCAGTTTGCGTCCCTCGACAGCAACGAGCGTAGCGGTAGCTTCGACAGTATCGCCAACAGCCGTAGGTTTCAGGTGCGAGGCGTTCATCAGTGAGCCGACGGTGGTCTGATCATCGGGCAACGCAGGCGCAACGGCATTCATTGCTGCATTTTCCATCAGTGCGATCATTGCGGGAGTTGCCAACACGGGTAGATCGCCCGAACCCATTACGGCGGCGGTCAGTTGTTCTGTTACGACCAAAGTAGAGGTCGATTTAGCTCCTATTTCCATAAATATTGGTATGTTTGAAAATGTTTTCAAATTTATCGTTATCTTTGCAAAGGTAACACTTTATTATGAAAAAGTCAA
>JAFPAT010000058.1 GCA_017425655.1 Rikenellaceae bacterium
ATATACTTCTTAATATAATCTACTACGTATGCGCTATCGCGACAGAAATCACGACGTACAAGCTTAATCGAGTCGCGTGTCCAAGTGAGCTGAGCAATCTCAGCCTCATCGGTAGCCGTAGCCAACGTCTCCTCGATCAACTGCTCTGCGGTGGTCAGCTCGCCTGCCGCCAAAGCCTCAGCCAGCGGATCGGGAGCAGCCTTAGGTGCACACGATGCCACGAGAGCCGCCGCACCCACAAGCGCAAAAATGTTTCTCAACTTCATCTTTCTCAGTTTTGTCGGTTAGCACTCAATTACAGATCGGTGCGCTTCACGATACCGATACCCGGACGGTCGCTGGGGATAACCTTACCGTCAACCACCTTCATACCATCGTAGGGATCCGACGAGTGAGCGATCAGCACGTTACCGTCCAAGTCAGCCCAATCGCAAGCGCAAGCTACGTGCGACGCAGCCGAAATAGCACACGAAGTCTCGGTCATACAGCCGATCATAACCTTCATATTGAGCGTACGAGCCAACGAAACCATCTTGTTAGCCTCGCGCATACCGGTACACTTCATCAGCTTAATGTTGATACCCGAGAATACACCCTTCAACTTCGGAATGTCGATCAGACGCTGGCACGACTCATCTGCGATGGTGGGCAGCGGCGAGTTCTGGGTGATCCACGCCATATCGTCGAGGTTGTACTTACCAATGGGCTGCTCGATGAAGATAAAGCCGTGCTCCTTGCACCAGTGGATCATCTCCAATGCGTGGTGCTTATCCTTCCAACCCTGATTTGCATCAACACACAGGGGCTTGGTAGGCTCAACCGAGCGGATAGCGCCAACCAACTCCTCATCCTGCGGGGTACCCAACTTAACCTTGATCAGGTTGTAGGGAGCAGCCTCCTTGGTCTTCTCGCGAACTACCTCGGGGGTGTCGATACCGATTGTGAACGATGTATCGGGAGCCTTCATACGGTCGTAACCCCAGATATTGTACCAAGGCTGACCGACCAACTTACCAACCAGGTCGTGCAGAGCGATATCGACAGCCGCTTTAGCTGCGGTATTAAACGTGGTCAGGTTATCGACCTCGAACAGAATATCTTCGAGCAGGAAAGGCGAAGGATACTTATCCAGAATGGGCTGAATACGACTCAAGAATGCCATTGCCGACTCCGAAGTCTCGCCCAGATAGGGAGGCATAGCAGCCTCACCGTAACCCTCATAACCACCGTACTCAATCTTGGTCAGCACGATGGGGGTATGGGTACGAGTGTAACCCGAAACGGTGAAGGGGTGAGCCAACGCAGCGTCAGCACGCCAGAAAGTTAGCTTCATCTTCTCGCTGCCGATCGATGATTTCTTACCCTTACCTACCGCTGCTGCTACCGACGGAAATGCCGATGCCGCCAATGTGGGGGCTACTGTAGCAACAACGCCTGTTGCCAATGCCTTCTTGATAAAATCTCTTCTTTTCATTGTTCTGTATGTTTTAAGTTGTTTGTTTACTGTTTGTTATAGAGCGGACAGTTCTCAACCGACCAAACGCCCTTGTCGCTATCTTCGGTACCGATGATGCGGGTTGCGCGGATCAACTGATTGAGCCAATGCTTCGAATACTCCTCGTGCTCGGGGTTGAAGCTCGAAATGTGGATCAGACCAGCCTCATGGATAAACTTACCCTCGCCGATATATACGCCTACGTGGGTTACGCGCTTCGAACCGAAGAATACCAGATCGCCCTTCTTCAACTTGGTCCAATCCTTATCCGATACGTCGATATTGTCGCCCGTAAGGCACTGCTGCGATGCATCGCGAGCCAGCACCAAACCGTTGAGCAGATAGACCGTCTTTGCCATACCACTGCAATCGAGCATCTTGGTCGAGGTACCTGCCCAAAGGTACGAAGTACCAAGCAGATTCTTCGCCTCGGCAATAACTGCGTCAGCTGTCGGACGACGCTTCTTCCAAACCTCGAAATCAACGACATCCGAGCGCAACAGATAACCCGTGCGGCCCTTCGGCAACTCGACAGCGATAAACTTACCCTTTGCCTTGCCCTTGTTCAGAACGATCGAACCGGCGGTGATGTCGGTAACATGAGCCGATTTCAGATCGGGCTCCTCGAAGATCCAGCCCGTTGTAGGCATATAGACAACCTTATCGGCCTCAACCCAAGCGTTATACTCCTCGCGGGTCATAGTCTTCACGCCACGCTTTGCGACCCAACCCAGATAGCCTTCGGGAGTCTGAACATAGAACCAACCATTATCATCCAAAACGCGCACGGGCATACCCATCAGCAACTGTGTGAGCTGCTCCGACGAGTAGTTACCCTCGCGACGAACGGTTGCAACCGCGATATCGATTACGCCATAAACCTCGCCATTCAGCTTCTCGGCGGGCAACAGGCGAACATCATTCACCAACTTCTTACCCTCAAACTTATCGTTAAGCTTTGCGATGGTCTCATCGAGAGCCTCTTTCGATGTCGTGCGACCCGTTACAACTGTAACGCTCGGATACTCATCGACCTGAATATCGTAGAGCACCGTGCGCTTATCAGGTGCATATTTAGCTTTGATCTCTTTAAGAATGTCGCCCGTAGGCTGTGCTGCAAGCATACCGCAAGTGGCTACCAGAGCAAGAAACAACGTGGTAATTTTTTTAATCATAGTTATTTAGGTTTTATTTTTTTAGTTTTATACAGCATTAACATCACACCAATCACGCGCGCATACGCACTATGCGACCTACAAATTTATAAATTTTTATTGGAATATCAAATTTAGTCCCTCGAAATTATCTACCCTAAACATATTTTTTCGTAATTTTGTCGCTCGATGGCCGATGGTAACATTTTACAATCGCGCCACCCCAAACTTTTCAAGCACATACTACACAATGTCATCGCTCAGATTCAGAATGGTCGAAGCGGCTATCAATCGCAAGCCCTTCGCCGCAAAAGTCCCCGAAGGCCGCCCGTCGGAATACTTCGGCAAGAAGGTATTTAACCGCGCTGCAATGCGCCGTTATCTTCACAAAAAGACCTACGAAGCTATGCTCGACACGATGGACAACGGCACTCCCCTCTCGCGTGAGATCGCTGCCGAAGTTGCATCGGGCATGAAGCAATGGGCGATGGATCAAGGTGCGACACACTACACTCACTGGTTCCAGCCGCTGACAGGTGGTACAGCCGAGAAACACGATGCTTTCCTCGAGCACGACGGCGCAGGCGGTATGCTCGAAGAGTTCTCGGGCAAGTTGCTCATTCAGCAGGAGCCTGACGCATCGTCGTTCCCCAATGGTGGTATTCGCAACACCTTTGAGGCTCGCGGATACTCGGCTTGGGACGCTACCTCGCCCGCATTTATTGTCGATACCACACTCTGTATCCCTACGATTTTCATCGCCTATACAGGCGAGGCTCTCGACTATAAACTCCCGCTGTTGCGTTCAATCTCGGCAGTTGGCCAGGCTGCACTCGACGTGTGCCACTATTTCGATCCCGAGGTGAAGCGCGTAACGACCTTCTTGGGTTGGGAGCAGGAGTATTTTCTTGTCGATGAAGGCTTATGGGCCGCACGTCCCGATTTGGTATTGACGGGTCGTACGCTAATGGGACACGAGAGCGCGAAGAACCAGCAGTTGGAAGATCACTATTTCGGAGCTATCCCCGACCGTGTGATCGAGTTTATGAAGGATTTGGAGCGCGAGTCGTTGCAACTCGGTATCCCTGTCAAGACTCGCCACAATGAGGCTGCCCCCAACCAGTTCGAAGTTGCGCCAATCTATGAGGAGATGAACCTCGCCAATGACCATAACCAGCTGTTGCTGATCCTGATGGAGAAGGTGGCACGTCGCCACTCGTTCCGCGTGCTGCTGCACGAAAAGCCCTTCAAAGGTATCAACGGATCGGGTAAGCACAACAACTGGTCGCTTGGCACCGATACGGGCGTAAATCTGCTTTCGCCAGGTAAAACGCCGCAGGCAAACCTCCAATTTGTAACCTTCATTGCCAATATCATTGCTGCCGTATATCGCCACAATGGCGCACTCAAAGCATCGGTTTCGACAGCTACGAATGTGCATCGTCTGGGCGCAAATGAGGCTCCCCCTGCAATTATTTCGGTATTCCTCGGCAAGCAGGTTTCGGCTACATTCGAGAAGATCGCAGAGAGCCAGAGTGAGGATGCAATTGTCTTCGACTCGAAGACCGGTTTCAAGATGCAAGGCATCCCTTCAATCCCCGAATTGTTGATGGATAACACCGACCGCAACCGCACGTCGCCCTTCGCATTTACTGGTAATCGTTTCGAGTTCCGCGCGGTGGGTTCGCTTACCAACTGCGCTTCGGCAATGATTACGCTTAACGCCGCCGTAGCCGAGCAGCTCGCCGTTTTTAAGGAGCGTGTTGATGCCCGCATTGCAGAGGGTTTCTCGACCGAAAAGGCTATCTTCGAGGAGGTTAAGATATTGATCAATGAGAGTCGTCCGATTCTCTTTGACGGCAATGGCTACTCTGACGAGTGGAAGGCAGAGGCTGCGCGCCGCGGTCTGGATTGCGAGACCTCGGTGCCCTTGATCTTCGATCGTCTGCTCTCGGATTCGACTCGCAAAATGTTCAATCGCACGGGTGTTTTGAACGATATCGAGCTTAAAGCACGTACCGATGTGAATTGGGATATGTACACCAAGAAGATCCAGATCGAGGCTCGCGTAATGGGCGATTTGGCTCTGAATCAGATCGTTCCCATCGCTTCGCAGTATGAGGCAATGCTGCTCGATAAGGTATATAAGATGTCGCAACTCAACCTTGACACTACGCAGGACATCGCACTGATTAAGGAGATTTCGACCCTTACGGCCGACATCCAGCAGATGGTCAATGAGATGATCGAGGCCCGCAAGGTTGCCAACCGCATCGTCGGCGAGCGCGCCAAAGCGATCGCCTACCACGACACCGTAGCGGACTATTTGGAGAAGATTCGCACCTGCATCGACCGTCTTGAAATGATCATCGACGATCAGATGTGGACTCTGCCCAAATATCGAGAGCTATTGTTCCTGCGATAATCAGCATCGCAACACAAGATTAACAAGGCTGACTAATTAAACTTTTTAGTCAGCCTTTTTTATCACCATTACCGCCATTCGAAAAACTATGAAACACGAAATTGCACCCCAAGAGAGCAACCGCAAAGAGGCATACAACCTTTGGATCACATCGCCGATGCCGATGGTAACACTCACCAAAACCTTCGACATAACCCGCATCCAAAAGATCGCCAAGCAGCGAGGCGTAAAGTTGAATATGCTTCTATGTTGGTGTATTGGCAAGGCTGCTGCCCAAACCGAGGAGTTCTATACCCTGCCCGAAGGCGGAAAACTCTTCCGATACGACCGCATTGCAATAAATGTCATAGTGAACAACATCAAAGGCGGCATAAACTCATGCGACATCCCATACACAGATGATTTAGAGCAATTTAACTCATCATACGTTACTCTGACAAGCGAGGTGAAGAACTCATGCAAAAGCATTTTTAATGAGGAGTATATGATCGTCGGGACATCGGCTATGACCGCCACCGAACTCGACTCAATCGTCAATCAATATACCGATAAATTCTGCAACCCGATGGTAATGTGGGGCCGCTATCGCAAAGGTTGGTTCAAGACCACACTGCCAATCTCATTCCAATTTCACCACGTACAGATGGACGGTGGCCACGCAGCACGATTCCTCGAATTACTACAAAAGAGCATTAACGCATTATAATCTTGTAGAACAAAAAAAGTAAGCCACGCTCGAAAGCGTGGCTTACTTTTTCTCATATGCGAATCCTAACTACTTCTCGATGTAGATCTCGAAATAGAGCGGAGTATATGACTGAATCTCGGTGGTAATCGACGTTGTCTCAACATTGTTCTGTTCAGCATTCTCCATATAGTTCAACATCTCCTGCTGCATATAGTAGCTCTGATAATCATACGGATCGTAGCCGTAACCACCACCATAGCCATAACCGCCGCCATACATCATATTATAGTATTGGCTGTAATATGCGTTATTCACCATATTCATATAGGCATAATCAGCCGAGCTGGTTGTTGAAGCCGCACCGTTACGATACATACCCGAGCTACCGTAGCAGTAGAACGAAGTGGCAACGATACGCGCCCACTGGCCCTTCAGCATATGCGGAATGGCGTAGTTCCAGGCGTTGATATAACCCGAACCATCATCTCCACTCTCATCTGTACTCTTACCATTCTCTTTTGCAGTAAATTCCAATGCTTCACCCTCGCTCTGCACCTCGCCATAGACGCGACGCTTGATCGAGTCGATATTGGTATCGAAGACAAAACCGTCGAGGAACTTACCTACATACCAGATATTTACGGTCGAGTCGATTTTAATCGAATCACCCTTATATGCGGTCTCGCCCTCGGGCAGGCGGAACTTCTTGTCGATAAAGAGGTAGTCGAGCGTATCATTTACAGGCTTCCAATTAGCATCACCGGCGATGAACTCATCAACCTCCTTCTCTTCATCCTTTACGGGGTCTTTTGAAACATTTACAATCTCGAAATCGAGGATCGAAGGCACACTACCGTTCAACGAGAACTGACCGCCATAGCCGGCATCGTTGCTGGTACCCGTTGCTCCATAAGCCAGATTCGAGGGGATATAGATCGTACCCTTCGTGCCCTTATGGATATTAAATTTGGTACCATCGGCCTTGGTCATCGTAGTACGCATCAGATAGTGAGTACCTTCAAGCAGGTTTGCCATATAGTCGCCACACATAATGTAGTCGGGAACATAGTGAGTATAGCGGGTATATGTACCCTGCCACTTTGCGATATCCTCATAACGCGAGAAGACGATATTTCCCGTCATATCGCGCATCGTGAAGTTATACTTAACCCACGTAACCGTATCGTTCGTAGCCATAGTCTCGGTATCGCCATAGTCGCTAATCTCGACCCAAAGGCCATTCTCCTGACGCACGGCACGCTCACCATCATTATTGACATACTTGGCAACCCACGCATCAAGCGACTGTCGCTCCTTCTCGTCCATATCGATCTGGTGATTATCGGCACAAGACACAATGCCAGCCGAAAGGATCAACGCCATCAGCGCGTAACGCAAAAATTTCATAGTTTGTTTCATTATCGTTTGTCTCTTTTTTATTCAACTTTATCGATCACCGTAACCATCATCACAGGTGTCGTCGCTGCAACTGCTCCCATAATGCGATCGCCATAGGCCATCGACGAGGGCATAAAGGTATAGACCGTATCGCCCTGGGCACATTCGGGTAACGTAAGTTCCAGCCCTTTTATTATGGGATCAACGCCCAATCTGCGCTCGGCGGGCGAAAAATCCCAATATGTCGTATCCAAACCGTACTGCGAGGCAAGTATAGCACCCGTACCGCGATTATTCGTCGCAAAAGGGATATTCGCAGGTGCACTCGTAAAGCTGTAAGCCTCGTAACGGAATGTAACCAGCGACCCTTCAGCGATAAGTTTGGTCGGACGATCTACGCGATAGATATTCGTAATATGGCGATAAGCGTCGCCACGACGAGTATAATAGGGCAACTTTTCGCCCGTCATCGATTGAGCTGCCTCCTCCTCCGAGACCAATCTCATTCGCGAGGTCATATAGCTGACGATGCGATCCATCTGCGTCTGGTTCTCATTCTCCTTTTCGGTGCAGGAGATTGGCAAAAGAGCCAGCGCAAAGAGTGCCACTACGGCTATATTTCTAAAAAATCGCTTCATACTCTATAAACGTACATACCGCGTACAAATTGCAAAGATATGTATAAATTTCGAAATTCAAAGGGTTACAGCCACTCTAAAATATAAATATTTTAATCCACTGCCCGAATTACACATTTTCGCAGGTAATAGTAGTGCACAAATGGCAGAAAATTGTGCTACTTTCGGAAAAGTTCCTTATCTTTGTACGTTAAAATAGTAACGAACAAAACTAACAAACTCAATATGGCTTTACAATGCGGAATCGTAGGTTTGCCCAACGTCGGCAAATCGACCCTGTTCAACTGCCTCTCGAACGCTAAAGCGCAGGCAGCAAACTTTCCCTTCTGTACGATCGAGCCCAACGTGGGCGTGATCACCGTACCCGACGAGCGACTGATTAAACTCGCCGAGATCGATAACCCGAAACGTGTAATTCCGACTACTATCGAGATCGTCGATATCGCAGGTCTGGTTAAGGGTGCTTCGAAGGGCGAAGGTCTGGGCAACAAGTTCCTTGCAAATATTCGCAACACCGACGCAATTATTCACGTTTTGCGTTGCTTTGATAACGAAAATATCACCCACGTCGATGGCACCATCGATCCCGTTCGCGACAAGAGCATTATCGACACCGAGTTGCAGCTCAAAGACCTCGAAACGGTCGAGAGCCGTATCGGCAAGGTGCAGAAGCAGGCTACGGCGGGCGATAAGAATGCAAAGCGTGCCTATGAGATTTTGAGCCGCTATAAGGAGGTTTTGGAGCAGGGTCGTTCGGCTCGCACGGTCGAGTTGGACAAGGAGGACCGCAAGGTCATCCCCGATCTTAACCTGCTGACCGATAAGCCCGTGCTGTACGTTTGCAACGTCGATGAGCGTAGCGCAGCAACGGGCAATGCTCACGTCGAGGCTGTTCGCGCGGCTATCGCCGAGGAGAACGCCGAACTGTTGATCGTTGCGGCTGCAACCGAGGCCGACATCGCCGAGTTGGAGGATTACGACGAGCGTCAGATGTTCCTCGAAGAGGTAGGTCTGACCGAGTCGGGCGTGAGCCGACTGATCAAATCGGCATACAAGTTGCTCGATCTGCAAACCTACTTTACGACGGGTGCCGACGAGAGTCGCGCTTGGACCTTTACGCGCGGAATGAAGGCTCCGCAGGCGGCAGGTATTATCCACTCGGATTTCGAGCGTGGTTTCATTCGTGCCGAGGTAATCAAGTATGACGACTATGTGGCACTTGGTTCGGAGAAGGCTTGCCGCGATGTGGGCAAGATCGGCATCGAGGGTAAGGAGTATGTTGTTCAGGACGGTGATATTATGCACTTCCTGTTCAATGTGTAAAATCATACAAAACAGATAGTTACAAATAAACGAATTAAGAACATGAAAAAGTTCAACACTGCAATCATCGCATTGAGTATTCTGCTCGGAGCCGTGATGTTGGGTCGTGCCTATACGTATAAATATCGCGTGCAGGAGACGGTCGTAGTAACGGGACTTGCCGAGCGCGAATTTACATCGGATCTGATCGTTTGGCGCGGTTGGATTACGGCCGAGGCACAAGATGCCGCCGAAGGTTACAAGCAGATCGAGCAGAGCAAAGATAAGGTGTTGAAATATATCACTTCGCACGGCATTTCGGCCGACAGCGTAGTCTTCATGTTCGTCAATGTAAATAAGGAGTACGAGGGTATCTACTCGTCGATCGGCAACTATATGGGGCAGCGCTTCAAAGGCTACTCTCTGCGCCAATCCTTTACGGTTGAATCGACCAATGTCGATGCTGTCGAGGCCATTTCGCGCGAGATTTCGTCGCTCATCGCGCAGGGTGTGTCGCTCGAATCGTGGCAGCCGGAGTACTACTACACCCGTCTTGACGATGTTAAGCACGATTTGATCGAACGCGCTACGGCTGATGCTCGCGGTCGCGCCGAGAAGATCGCTTCGGCATCAGGAGCAAAATTGGGCAAAGTTACCGAGGCTCGTATGGGTGTATTCCAGATTACGGGTGCAAATACCAACGATGAATTTACCGCAGGAGGTTCGTTCAACACATCGAGCCGCCACAAGAAGGCCCGTATCACGATGAAGCTTGAATATCGAGTGAAATAGTTTTCGCAAATTGAATACGAAACAAAAAAACAGACATAAATAGATGAATACCAGACAAACACGTGTACGTTTTGCACCGAGCCCCACGGGCCCGTTGCATATTGGCGGTCTGCGCACCGCGCTCTACAACTATCTTTTTGCGCGTCAGCGCGGTGGTAAGATGATCCTGCGTATCGAGGATACCGACTCGCAGCGTTTCGTCGAGGGTGCCGAGGAGTATATCAACGAGGCGCTGGCTTGGTGCGGCATCGAGATTGACGAGGGTGTGCGCGAAGGAGGCGAGTATGGTCCCTACCGCCAGAGCGAGCGTCGCGAGATCTACTTGAAGTATGCCGAGCAGCTGGTCGAGAATGGCAATGCTTACTATGCGTTCGACACCCCCGAGGAGCTTGACGCAATCCGTAAGGAGGCAGAGGAGAAAGGCGAAACCTTCGCTTATAACTATGCCGTGCGTGAGCGTTTGGCAACGTCGTTGCGTCTGTCGGCTGATGAGGTGCGCGAGCGTATCGAGCGTGGCGATCAGTGGGTTATCCGCTTCCGTATGCCCGAGAATGAGGACGTAGAGATGCACGACCTGATTCGTGGCGACGTGAAAATGAACACCTCGACGCTCGACGATAAGGTGCTCTACAAATCGGCTGACCGACTGCCGACCTACCACCTGGCAAACATCGTCGATGACCACCTGATGGAGATCTCGCACGTAATTCGCGGTGAGGAGTGGTTGCCTTCGTTGCCGTTGCACTATCTGCTCTATCGCGCCTTTGGTTGGACCGACACGCAGCCCGAGTTTGCTCACCTTCCCCTGCTGTTGAAGCCTACGGGTCAGGGCAAGCTTTCAAAGCGCGATGGCGACAAGATGGGCTTCCCTGTGTTCCCGCTCTTCTGGACCTCGCCTACGGGCGAGACCGCACGCGGCTACCGCGAGGACGGTTACTTCCCCGAAGCCGTTGTCAATCTGTTGGCACTGCTGGGTTGGAACCCCGGTACCGAGCAGGAGATCTTCTCGATGGAGGAGCTGATTGCAGCCTTCTCGCTCGATCGCGTAAGCAAGTCGGGCGCACGTTTCCAGCCCGATAAGGCACGCTGGTTCAATTCGCAGTATATGCACGAGCGCGACAATGCGGAGCTGGCCGAGGCCTTCCTGCCCCTGCTCGCCGAGAAGGGCGTAGTGGCTGATCGTGAGCACGTTGAGTATATCGTTGGTCTGGTTAAGGATCGCGCTACGTTCGTGAGCGATCTGTGGGATTTGACCTCATACTTCTTCGTTGCTCCGACCGAGTACGACGCAAAGTCGGTACGCAAGTATTGGAAGGGCGAGGTGCCTGCACGTTTGGCAGAGTTGCGCGACGAGTTGGCCGCTTTGGAAGATTTCTCGGTCGAGGGTACCGATAAGTTTGTTCACGAGTGGAACGAGCGCAAGGAGTATGTCATCGGTCAGACGATGAACTCGTTGCGATTGGCCGTTGTGGGTGCTTGCAAGGGTCCGTCAATGTTCGAGATTCTCTATGTCGTAGGTCGCGATGAGGTTGTTCGCCGCATCGATGCCGCGCTGGCTGCAATCCCCGTTGCAGAGGCCTAAACGGCAATAGATATAATAATAAAGAGGCCGTCGGAAAGAGTTTCGGCGGCCTTTTTGTTAGTAACCAAAAACGTATAATAAACAAAAGATAGGATATGGAGACATTTTTGAATTTGGCCGAGATGCGACGTTCGGTGCGTCGCTTTGAGGGGCGCGAGGTGGAGCAGGAGAAGATCGACTACATCTTGGATTGCGCACGAATGGCACCCTCGGCAGTAAATTATCAGCCTTGGCGCGTGGCCATTATCCGCGATGAGGAGGGGTTGGAGAAGTTGCGCAAATGTTATTCGCGCGAATGGTTCGCCTCGGTGCCTGCGTGTATGGTTATTTTGGGCGATAAAGGTCGCTCGTGGAAACGCCCTTACGACGGACACGACCACGCCGATATCGACGTGGCAATCTTCACCGAACACCTCTGCTTGGCAGCTACCGAGGTGGGACTCGGCACCTGCTGGGTCTGCTATTTCGATCCGGAGGAGTTTGCTCGTCAATTCGATCTACCCGATAATCTCTATCCCGTTGTGCTGCTCCCCTTCGGCTACCCTGCCGATCAGGCACAGCCCAAAAAGCGACTCTCAACCGAGGAGATTTTAATTGATTTATAGTTGCCACAGCCCCCTCAATGGGCGCGGCAGTAATATAAAAAAGCCTATCCAACAGTTGATTGGATAGGCTTTTTTATTACGAAATAGTTCCTTTACCTAATCGAATTCATACGGATACTCGCCTTAACCAATGCCAAAGCGCGGATGCGTTCGATCGGGATCTCCTTGTCGGCGTGGTGGGGATTTTGACTGACAAGCTTCACATATCCCTCACGATCAGACTTTTGGATATACTTTACCGTGATATACTCCTCGCCCTCCAAATCGAGCGACAACAGATACATATCGCCCCAAAAGATATTGCTCGGATCGTTCAACTGCTTATAGAGCACAATATCGCCACTCTTCAAAAGCGGATACATACTATCGCCTGCCACATATATCGCCCCATCGCACTTGGGCAGATTGGGGATGTGGATATAGTTAATCGGCTTATTCGACGAATTGTCGGCAAACAGAGGCACCAAACCCGCCGTACCCTCGATGCTATACAAAGGGACACTTTGCAGGGGTACGGTGTTGTCCGTACGGCGCAAAAAACTTGTAAAATCGGGCTGCGCATTGAACATTTCGCCACGCCCCGTATCGAGCCAATCGGGATTCACGTTCAATTCCTGAACAAGAATATTCTTATTTCGCTCCGAAAGAGCCGCCTTTCCCGTCTCGATCATCGACAGTGCACTCTTACCTACGCCCAACTTTTGAGCCAAAAGCTCCTGCGTCAGCCCCAACTCTTTGCGTATCAATCTTAAACGTGATTCCATAGTAGAGTATAATTATTTTTTATGGAAAATTTTGATCAAATTTTGAATAAAATTCAATTTTTGAACTTATCTTTGCGCTACAAAGTTAAACAAATGAATTGAAATTGCCAACAAAAATCGTGAAAATATTTCAATAAAAGCGCATTGCGAACATTTTTGATTGTTCAATCAGCGATAAAAAGTTGGCTGCGACAATTCAATCAATGAACATTACAAAAGAGAAAACAGAACTTCAAACCTAAAAAAATCATCTACTATGTTAAATGTAACATCCGACATCTACCGTCTCTTGGCCGACCGTCTGCGCGATGCAGTGGGGACGGCAGAGTTTTTCTCCGGTAGGATTACGGTGGCCGCCGATCTCGACTACGAATTGATCGCCACCCTGCTCTTCTATCGCACGACAGAGAGCGACGAGAGCGGTTCTCGCGATATCATTACGGATATCATTCCCGTCTGGTGGGAGTTCCACTCGTACACAATTGATGGCGAGATACTCAACGACTTCGATTTTGCAGAGTTTCGCCGAGAGGTAATCGGCTGACCGTAATCACTTCGACCACATCTACCCACCTCGGAGGACGCTCCACGTGTCGAAGTCTAACTCCTCAATGGCCGTTCCGCCCACCTTGAAGGACGCTTCACCCATCTTATCCAAACCGCTTTTCGAAACCATCGGAACGGCCTATTTTTGACTCCACATTATATATAAATATAGATATGATTTCATTCGAAGACTATGCACAAACGGTCTATCCGTTTCTATCGCTCACAAATTTTCACCGTACATATTACCGCATCTTGCAGATGTTCGCCGAGGCAAAGATCCGCCGACTTATCGTTACAATGCCGCCACAGCACGGCAAATCGGTCGGTTCGACGACCCTTCTGCCCGCCTACATTCTCGGACTTGATCCCGATCTGCGCGTTGCGATTGCCTCCTATTCGGCCTCGCTTGCCAATAAATTCAACCGCCGCGTGCAACGTATCATCGAGTCGAAGGAGTACACCGAACTCTTTCCGCAGACCACAATCAAGCAGGGTGGAAAACCTGCCAACTATATCCGCACGGCCGACGAGGTGGAAATTATCGGGCGGCGTGGCGAACTACTCTCGGTTGGCCGCGAAGGTGCGCTGACGGGCAATCGCGTCGATGTCTTTATCCTCGACGACCTCTACAAAGACGCTATCGAAGCCAATTCGCCCGTAACGCGCGAAAATTGCTGGGAGTGGTACACCTCTGTAGTGCGAACACGCATGCACAACCTCTCACGCGAGCTGATCGTCTTCACACGATGGCACGAAGAGGATCTGATCGGTCGCATTGCCCAGCGTGAGCGCGTGGTTGAACTGACCGATTGGTCGCAGATCGCCACTCTCGAACGCAACGAGTGGCTACATCTAAATTTTGAAGCACTCAAAGAATCGCCCCCGACATCGCTCGACCCGCGTATCGAGGGCGAGGCACTATGGCCCGAACAGCAGGATATCGAGCTGCTGACCGCCAAACGCCGCTTGGATGCCGCGCGATTCGAGTGTATGTATCAAGGTCGCCCTGCGCCACAGGGTGGATTACTCTATGGCGATGGATTTGCACGCTACGACACCCTGCCAACCGAAATTGTACGTTGGGGAAACTATACCGATACGGCCGATACGGGCGACGACTACCTCTGCTCGATATGCTATGCCGTCGATGTCGATGGAGTGATATACATTACCGATGTAGTCTATTCGCGTGAGCCGATGGAGATAACCGAGGGGCTGGTTGCCGAAATGTTGCAGCGCAATCGCACGCGCCAAGCGGCCATCGAGAGCAATAATGGCGGTCGAGGTTTTGCTCGCGCCGTGCAACGACTTGCGCCCGATGTACGCATCGAATGGTTTCATCAAAGCGGCAACAAAGAGGCTCGCATACTCTCGAACTCGGCAACCGTGCTGCACGCACTGCGAATGCCCGAAGGGTGGGCTGTGATGTGGCCCGAACTGCATCGCCACCTGACAACCTATCGACGACTATTCTCGGCCAATCGTTGGCACGATGCTGCCGATGTGGTTACGGGTATTGTCGAGCGAGAAGTGATCGACCGCCACGAACGCCGCGTGCGCCACATCTCGTTCGTAGGCAGATAAGAGTTTTGGATTTATTATAAAATTCGGATTGACGCCACAAAAAAAGCCGCGCTTCGTAAAGCACGGCTTTTTAGTTGAGCTACCCGGATTCGAACCAGGAAAAACAGGACCAGAATCTGTTGTGTTACCATTACACCATAGCTCAATCTCTGTTTTGCGAGTGCAAATTTAAGGCAAGATTTTATTCTATGCAAGTTTTTCGACAAAAAAATATTATATTTGTTGAGATTTTTCGACGGTTACATACACGAGAAACAATATAAACAATTAAAATACAACGAATTATGAACACAAAATTACGTCTTATCGTAATGAATTTTCTGCAATTTGCAGTTTGGGGAGCCTATCTGACTTCGATGGGCTCATATCTGTTTAATGCAGGATTGGCATCGAAGATCGGCCTTTTCTACGCTTGTCAGGGTATCGTATCGATGTTTATGCCCGCAATTATCGGCATCATCGCAGACCGTTATGTGCAGGCACAGAAGATGTTAGGAATCTGCCACACGTTGGCTGCCGCATTTATGCTCGGTGCAGGTTACTATGGTCTGCAAGCAGGCACTACGCCCGACTTTGGCACACTCTTTACGCTCTACGCTTTCAGCGTTGCGTTCTATATGCCGACTCTCGCGCTGTCGAACTCGGTGGCTTACACCGTTCTGCGCAAGGCTGGCGAGGATACCGTTAAGGCATTCCCGCCCATTCGCGTATTTGGCACCGTAGGTTTCATCTGCTCGATGTTGGCTGTCGATTTCCTCGGCTTCCAGACTACCGCAATGCAGTACATCGCAAGTGGCGTGCTCGGCATTCTGCTCGGTATCTATGCATTCACTCTGCCCTCGTGCCCCACTGCTACGGCTGACAGCGAGAAGAAGTCGCTGGTCGAGGCTCTCGGTTTGAAGGCATTCGCACTGTTCAAGCAGAAGAAGATGGCTATTTTCTTCATCTTCTCGATGTTGCTGGGCGTATCGTTGCAGATCACAAACGGTTTCGCAAACCCCTTCATCAACAGCTTTAAGGCTATCCCCGAGTTCGCTGATTCGTTCGGTGCAAACCACGCAAATGCGTTGATCTCGCTGTCGCAGATCTCGGAGACGTTGTGTATCCTGCTGATTCCCTTCTGCTTGAAGCGTTTCGGCATCAAGCGTGTGATGTTGATCGCGATGCTGGCTTGGGTACTGCGTTTCGGTCTGTTCGGTGCAGGTAACCCCGGTGGTGGCGTGTGGATGTTGATCCTGTCGATGATCGTCTATGGTGTTGCGTTCGACTTCTTCAACATCTCGGGCTCGCTCTTCGTTGATACCGAGACCGACTCGTCGATCCGTTCATCGGCACAGGGTCTGTTTATGATTATGACCAACGGTATCGGTGCTACGATCGGTACGCTCGGCGCGCAGGCTGTTGTCGATAAGTTTGTCTTCTCGCAGCCCGAGGGCCTGGCACAGGTGGCTGGTTGGAGTACTGCATGGTACGTATTTGCTGCTTATGCGCTGGTTGTTGCGGTGCTGTTCGCGATCGTGTTCAAGTACAAGCACGACCCCGCGAAGATGCAATAACGAGATACTTATATATAAAATATCCCCCGAGTCAGCGAAGACTTGGGGGATATTTATTTTGTATTACTTTTAAGCGTAAATCACAACACCCGCAACTGCCGACAGGACAATCAGCAGAATGGGATTGACCTTGCGAACCGAAGCAATGAGCGTCGCTCCGAAAAGCACCCAACTCCACGCGTCGATAAAATTCGGATCGTCGTTCTGGTGCGGGAAGATCAGCAGCAGAGCCGCTGCGCCAATCATACCAATCACCACAGGGCGCATAGTTGCCATTGCACTTGCCACAAAACGATTTGAGCGCAGTTGCAGATAGAAACGAGTGATGAGGATCATCAGCGTCATTGCGGGCAGACTCACCGCCAACGTCGCCACAACCGAGCCCCAAAAGCCCGCAACGGTATAACCGATATAGGTTGCCGAATTGATCGCAATCGGGCCTGGTGTCATTTGCGAAATAGCAACGATATCCGAGAATTGGCTCGCGGTGATCCAACCACGCTGCATAACGACCTCGTTCTGTATCAGTGACAACATAGCATAGCCGCCGCCAAACCCGAAGAATCCGATCTTCAAATAGCTCAAAAAGAGTTGCAGGTAGATCATCGCTCGACGTGTTTATGACCATTATACAATTCAATGAGCACACCTGCGACTGCTGCCACAACAATCAACCAGATCGGCGATAGCCCACCATACCATACCACCACCGCTGTCAGGGCTGCAATAAGATATTTCCACGCACCCATACCCTTCGAGAGCGAGATTACAGGGGCGACAATCAATGCAACAACCGCAGGGCGCATCCCCTTGAAAGCGGCATTGACATATATATTTTCGCGGAATTGGGCAAAGTAGATCGCCACAATCAGAATCACCGTAAAGGCAGGCACAACAACGCCCAATAGAGCCGCCAATGCGCCCGCATAACCACGCATCTTGTAACCCACAAAGACCGACGTATTGAGCGCAATCGGCCCTGGGGCAGACTGTGCGAGCGTCAGTAGCTCGATAAACTCCTCTCGGTCGATCCACCCTCTTCGTTCGATGACCTCGCGCTGGATAATGGGCACCATTGCATAGCCACCGCCAAAAGTGAATAGGCCGATCTTGAAGAACGAGCCAAACATTGTGAGCAGTTCGCGCATCAGGCTCTATTTTTTAGTCTGTTCGCCACGACGACGGCGACCAATCAGATTCATCACCGCCTCGATAAAGACCATCGGATGCGTCGGCGCACCCGGCAACCACAGATCAGGCTGATGACGCTCAAAGAACGAACGATCAACCTCCGTGCTCTCGGCATACAGACTGCCCGAAACAGCCTCGCTACCAGCCACAATCACAACCTTCGGATCGGGTACAGCATCGTAACAAACTTGCAGAGCCTCGGCCATATTGCGACTAACAGGGCCCGTAATAACCACTCCGTCGGCATGGCGCGGCGAAGCCACAAATTCGACACCATAGCGACCAAAATCGAAATTGACATTACCCGTTGCATTCAACTCCATCTCGACCGAAGCATCGCCACCAGCCGATACCTGACGCAACTTCAATGCGTGAGCAAACATCGCAGGGATCTCCTTACGCACCGCATCGTGCGCAAAGGGGATAGAGCGCGTCGCAGGGGTTACAATCAGATCCTCGCGGCGCGAAGCACCAATGCGATAGTCATTCGTGAAGCGGATAGCCTGCGGAGCACGTCGCGCGCACTCGCCACAGAACAGGCAACGACCCATATCGAGCGAGAATGGAGATGCCGCAATGGCCTTGGTCGGGCACATCTTCTCCAATTCGCGAGCAGTCTCCTCGTCGCACTCCGAGAGTTCGGGACGACCTCGGAAAATCTCGGGCAGTTGAACCGCATCCAGATCGGGAATATATTGAGAGCCGTGGCTCTTGAAAACCTTTAATTTATTGAGTAGCATAACTTTCAGACTAATAAATTCTACAAATCGTGGCCACAATACGAGAGGTTAAAGCTCTTATTGCAAATCGGGAAATCACTGATACCCTCACTACGAACAGCAATAGCCAATGCCAACCAATTGTGCATCGAGGGATCTTTCACACGGTAGCAGACCACGCGACCCTCACCATCAGTGATAGCCACGTGGCAGCACTCGCCACGCCAACCCTCAACCAGAGCGGTCGAGAACATATAGGGCTGCAATTTAACATCCCACTGCGGCGCAGGTGTCGCCACCGAGCAATCGAGTTCGGTCAGCAGTGCGACGATTGTATCGGCCGCCTGCAACACCTCACGGCAACGCATCATCAGTCGCGCCATAACATCGCCCTGCTCCTTAATAATACTCTGATGAGCTATGCGATCGGTATATACACCCCAAGGATGCGACACGCGAATATCTCGCGCAAGACCACTCGCACGCGATGCCTGACCCACGCCACCAATGCGCTGCATCTGCTGCGCACTGACCAAACCACACTGCTCCATTCGCGAAAGAAGCGACGGTGTGTTCTTAATATCTTGACGCACCTCGTTATAGCGACGACGAATCTCCGCCACGTTCTTCAAAATCGTCTGGCGCATCTCATCTGTCAGCGGGAAATTCGTACCAAACGGGCGAATCAACCCCTTACCGAAGCGATTGCCGCACCAAAGCTGTGTCGTATTGATCGTCAGTGTGCGCAAAGCCTCGCAAGCCACTTGTCCCAACTGATAACCGACATCCATACACAGCGCACCCGTATCGGCGATATGCATCGCCATACGCTCCAACTCCAACGCCACAGTACGCTCCACGTCGAGATTACCGGCCTTCGACGAATCGAACGCAGCCAACTTTTCGATCGTGCGCACCAGAGCGGTAGTGTGCGTAACTGCGCTATCACCAGCAATACCCTCGGCCAACAGAACCTGTCGCAGCAGGCTCTCCGACGTTTCGATCTGACGCTCTGCGCCACGATGCTGATAACCGAGCGAAATTTCGAGGTGCAGAACCTTCTCGCCATTACAGATAAAGCGGAATGCGCCCGGCTCGATGATACCCGCGTGGATCGGGCCTACATTGACCTCATGCAACGACGCACTCTCCATCTTATAAAAGGGATATTCATCAATCGTACCACCTCGGCGCGCACTACGCGACGGCGCGCGAAGAGGTTTATCCCACGGCATACCATCGTAGCGCACACCCCATCGCTCGGTCATATCGCGCTCAAATGGGTGCATCGCAGGGAACTCTTTGGTCAGCGAGGGCAGATCCTCATCGTAATAATCCACATCGTACGAAGCTACATCGATCGTATGCTCTGCATCATCGAGCAGAATAGCCCACACTCGCAAGCGTGTCTCCTCAACGGGAACACCGAAATAGTGCGCCACGTGGCACGCAGGATTGGCCAATCGCTCGCGCATAGCCTCGAAAAATTCGGCATAGGTAAGCGCAGGAATCTTGCGCAGATCAATAGCCGAGCCGTTATTGTATGTTGTAAACCATTTCATAACTCACACCTAAAAATTAACTATTTGGGAGATCCAAACCTTCAACCATTCGGGCATTGTCAGACCGATGATCAGGGCCATACCCAACAGTGCCAATGCCGACCACGAGAGCCACGTAGCGTGAGGAGCCTCACGCGTAGGGCTTTGATTGGGGTGATAACAGAGTTTGATCACACGCGAGAAGATCGAGTAGATCACAATGCACAGCAGTAGGAATATCACCGCAACCAGCAACCAATGACCCTCGGCCATAGTCTCGCGCAGGATCATCAACTCCGACACAAACAGCGGCGAGGGCGGGAAAGCCAGCAGAGCCACCGCGCCCAGAATCAGGCCTGCCGCACCGATGCGGTTTAATTGCATATAATCGCCCAAGCGATTGATACGGTATCCGTCATAGATGCTACGAACGACACCGATTTGCAGGAACATACTGCTCTTGATAAAGGTGTGAGCCACAACGTGCAGCACTGCTGCCCACGCCGCGACACCGCCAATACCCAAACCGATAGCTGCGATACCCATATTCTCAACAGTCGAATAGGAGAGGAAACGCTTATAGTTATTGGTACGACGCAGGAACAACGCGCCAATAACCAACGAGATAATACCCGTCAGCACCAATACATTCTGCACCCAATCAAACACCGCACTCTCGGCCATCAGGCGATAGACACGCAACACTGCCACAAAACCTGCATTAACCAATACGGTCGAGATCAAGCTCGCTGCAGGTGCAGGAGCTGCAAAGTTGGCATCCACACCGATTGTATAGAGCGGGAAGACCTCCATCTTACAACTATATCCAGCCACAACAAGCAGGAAAGCGATCTTCAAATAGAGAGGGTTGCAATGTGCAACAGCCTCGCGCAACGACTCATACGAGAGCGACCCCTCGTGAGCCGCGCTACTCAAAATCAGCACACCGATATATGCCATTGCGATACCCGTCGAGCAGACGAAGATATATTTCCACGTCGCTTCGAGCGTTGCAGCCGAACGGCGATGGTAGATAATACCTGCCGCGCAGAGCGTCGTTGCCTCCAAGAAGATCCACGTAACAGCGATATTATTAGCAAAATAGACCGCCGAAACCGCCGTACAGAGCAACACCATCAGCATATTATACAGACGGAATTCGGGCAGATCGTTGTCGCGCAGATAATCAAACGAATGAACAAATGCGAAGGGCGACACAACGGCCATCAGTGCCATAAAGAGTGTTCCCGTTGCATCATAGGTAAAGAACGACGACGAGATCATTCCCGCACCTCCTGTTGCTGTCCAAACAGCAAACAGAGCCTGCATCACAAAGAAGACCGATGCAAATCCGACCACCATACGGCGCGAGCGGGCGAAACCCGTACACACGGCCAAAGCGATGGCCGCCACGATATAATATAACATTGTCAAATCCATAGCATCAATCTTTTACCGAGGTTAATGACTCCGAGTCGTCAGCTGTAATTCGTTCGCCGATCTTCGTAAGGAACATACCGAGCATCAAGATACTCATAACGATATCGAGCAAAATAGCCGCATTGATCAACATCGGCATCTCGACACCCATCGCCATCGAGAAGAGAAACACTCCATTCTCGATAACCAGGAAGCCAACCAGATGGGCAAACAAGCGGCGGCGCGTTACAATCAGAATCATACCGCTCAACAATGCATAGAGCGACACGCAGAAGAAGGCCTGATTGATCGACGCATCAGCCACAAGATATGTAATGCAGGCACTTGCCGCCAACGCAGCAATCGAGAGCATAAGGCTATTGAATTGCGAGCGACCAGCAGGCTGTACGCGATTGATTTTGGTGTGGCTGATGATGCGTCGCAGGATCATCGGGACCACAATCGCCTTAAAGATCAAGGTCTCGGCAACCACAAACAGCAAATCGACCCAATGAATCGAGTGCAGGCGGAACAGCGCAATAAGCAGCAGTAGCCAACCCTGATATGTCATCAAGGTTGCATAGTGGCGGAAACGCTCGGTAATAGATAGATATACGAGCGTTACCACGTAAAGTATAATGAGTGAAAGTATCATAATCCGAGCTCCGTTTTTAACTGATTTCGATATTAAGCATAAGCAGGTATGCCACAAAAAGAAGCATCGCTGCCAAAGCCGATACGGTGAGAATATAGGTCGTATTGCGCAACAACTTGCCGCGCGCCTGCGACGACTCGACAACTCCGATAATCACCGCCACAACAAGCGACAAGGGAGCTACGATCCACCACTTAAAGCACAATGGCAACATAACAGCATTGGCCGCCAGCACCGCGATTGCCGCGCCCTTGAACCAATTTGCAACGTGAATCATCGCCAGATCAATGCCCGAATAGTCGAGGATCATCACCTCGTGAATCATCGTCAATTCAAGGTGCGTACGAGGATCATCGACAGGGATTCGACCCTGCTCGACCGTATAGATCTTGACAAGCACGTATGCCAACAACAGCATCACGATCGTCATCTGAACATCCAGATCGCGTGCAACCGAGAAGATATCGGCCATCGATGTATAGCCACAAACCATCGCCAGCGTCGCAGCCACAGCAAACAGCGCAGGCTCGATCAGCGCACCATAGAGAGCCTCACGGCTGGCACCCATACCCTCGAAACTGCTACCCGTGTCCATTGCCGCCAAAACAAGCGACAGACGACCCAGACCGAGCAGGTATGCAAACACAACCACATCGCCTCTAAACGAGATAATCGGATCGAGATTTCCAATCGGAATAAACATCAAAGCCAACAGCGCCGAACCCATATAGACTGCGGGAGCGACACGGAACAAAACGCTCGTCGTAGGGCTATAGACACTACCCTTGCGAGCCAAGAGAGCCACATTGTGCAGATGCTGAACGATCGAGGGACCTTTGCGACCACTCAAAATCGAACGCACTCGCGTAATAACGCCACCGAGCAACAGCGCGATAGCAAACAGAAGTATCGTATTGAGTAACTCTTTCATAGTGCGTTAGATCAGATTAAAGATTGACAATAGAGCCACAAGCAACATAAAGATCAGCGCATACGACACATAGCGCGAGATATTTCCCGTACGCAGGCGCATCACTCGGCGATTGATCTGACCGAGCAGTGCAGCCCACCACTCATTCATCAGTCGCGACACCTTATCGCGGTGCTTAACCTCAAACTCGTGAGCCGAGGGGAAGATCTCATTCTTATCGACAGCCTCACCCTTACCCGTATCTTTGGTCAGCGACGAGGCAATGCTCTGCAACCCTTCCGAGAACGATTCGCCCGTATATTGCATCTGCGGCGTAGGCTGCGTAAAACCACAACCCCACGTTGCACCCATACGCACCTCGCGGTTACGCTGCGCACGACGTTTGAGCAGGTAGAGGGCAACGATAATCACGACGAGCAACCACGCCGTAATCATCACACCCTGCATCGCTCCGCCGAGTGCGTGGTCGTTAATCCACTCCAAACCGCGATCCGACAGCGGTACAAACGGTGCAGCAATCTTTGCAATCACTTTGAAAACGGGAATAGGACACAGACCGACAAAGAGAATTCCCGCAGCAGGAATTGCACAAGCTCCGAGACTGAACGTATCGGCCTCCTGCGCCTCCACAACTTCGTGTGTGCGAGGAGCACCGAGGAAGACCGTTCCGAAGAGTTTGCTGAATGTCAGCACCGCCAAACCACCGATCAACGAAAGACCGATCAGACCGAATGCCGACGAAAGCACCTCGCCACCGCTACTGATACCGTCAAGCAGGCCGAGATAGATTGTAAATTCCGACACAAAGCCATTCAGCGGTGGCAGGGCGCAAATTGCAACCGTTGCCAGCAGGAAGAGGATTGCCGTTACAGGCATACTCTTGGCCAAACCGCCAAATGTATCGCACGAGGTCGAATGGGTCGAAGCATAGATGTTACCTGCGCCGAAGAACAACATCGACTTGAAGAACGAGTGGTTCATCGTATGCAGCAGTGCGCCCGTCATTCCGCAGAGAGCAAGAATTTCGTTGCTATTGCTCTTGCCTATCAGTGCAGCTCCGATACCGATCAGAATGATACCGACATTCTCCATACTCGAATAGGCGAGCAGTCGCTTAATATCATTCTGGAATGCAGCGAGGATAATACCCCACAGACCTGTTATCACGCCCAACGCCAGCAATATGGCACCCGCAGGGAACATCACAGCCGCACCTTCAAATGCAACAGGCAGGGCAAATGCCACGCGGATAATGCCATAGATACCCGTCTTGATCATCACGCCCGACATTATCGACGAGACGTGCGAAGGAGCCGCAGGGTGAGCCTCCGGCAACCAAGTATGCATCGGGAACATACCAGCCTTCATTCCGAAGCCGACAACAAACAGCGCGAACAGAGGCAGCGGAGCATAGCCGCCAAAGTAGTCGCCCAGCGCAGCGAATGTTGCCGAGCCGGTACGCGCATGAAGCAGAGCAAAGCCTGCCAACAGCGCAGCAAAACCGATGTGCATCATCACCAGATAGGACAATGCGGCACGCACCGTTTTGCGTTTATCGGCATCGAAGATGATCAAAAGGAACGATGCGATAGTCATCGCCTCCCAACAGAAGAGGAAGCAGAAACCTCCCGCAGCCGTAACCACACCAATCATCGAGACATAGAGCGCAACAAGTGCGGTGTAATGTACCGAAAAATGGGTCGGCGATTTCTTGTCAAGGTAGTGAGCCAGATATCCGCGCGAATAGATGGTTGTAGCCACCGCCGCCAGCGAAATAATGATCGAAAAGAGAGCCGACAGACGATCCATCGTGATAATCTCACGACCAAAAGCCATCGATGCTCCCTGCCACAGCATAAGCGGCGCACCATCGACCAAAACTCCGATTGCTGCCGCGCAAACCGCCACAGCAACCGCACCCACTACACCGACAGCCGTCCATACCTTCCACCGCAACGGAGCAGCGAAGATCAAAATGGCCGGCACGATCAATAGAACTAAATAAATTAGGGGCATTGTGTAATTAAATTATTTGTATTTTATTGTTTCTCAATTATTTTAAGCTATTTTGCGCAATTCTGCGCATCAATAAGTTTCTACATCTGATTGACCGTCGAAACCATCACCGTAGCCACCACCGCTGCCGTTTCGGTACGCAGGCGGGCATCGCCAAGTGTAATTTCGCGGAACCCGTGTTCAACAGCAAACGCAATCTCTTCGGGAGAAAAATCACCTTCGGGACCGATTAGAATAAGCGTATCGGCACCCTTCTCGACCGCTTTCGGCAGGAAGATGCGTTCGCGTTTTTCGCAGTGGGCAATCAATTTAACCGCCTCGGTCGCCTCGCTAACGACCTTCTTGAACGGAGTCATCGGCGCAAGTTCGGGGTGATATGCTTTCAGCGACTGTTTCATCGCCGAGGTAATAACCTTCTGCTCACGTTCGGGTTTAATCTCACGTCGCTCCGAATGGTCGCACAACAGCGGGATGAATCGGCTCACACCCACCTCTGTCGCCTTTTCCAAAAACCACTCGAAACGTTCGATATTTTTGGTCGGCGCAACAGCCATCGTCAATCGATAGCTCATACGTTCAAACTCCTCGTGAGTTGCAACAACCTCAACGACACATCGTTTAGGCGCGGCATCGACAACACGGCACTCATACAGCGTACCCTTTCCGTCGGTGATGTGAAGTTTGTCGCCAACCGTCATTCGCAGCACTCTGACGCAATGTTTGCTCTCCTCCTCGGAGAGTGTATAAAGCGGCGGAGTGAAATCAGGTGCGTAAAAAAGTTGCATAATTATCGAGTAAATTTTATCTTTGCTCTGTATTTACACTTATATATACAATATTAAACTGCAAAAATAGGAAATTTAACTCAATTTTCTGCATATGAAGTTCATTATTCTTACACTACTTGCTACGGCAGCCTTTCTGGCTGCGATCTATTTCGGTCGCTGGCTGGGTCGTTCGATTGCCGCAAAGCGCAATGGCGAGAAGATGCCGCTTGCCAAAACAATCTTTTTCGGCATTCTGTTTTTAGCTCTGGCAGTAGCGATGTTCCTCGCACAGGGCTGTACCCCTAAAACCGAACAGACTATGGAAAATCCCCTGCTCTCGGAGTGGAACGACCGCTTTGGCGTCCCCCCCTTCGATGAGATCAAGGCCGCCCATTTCGAGCCCGCATTCGAGCAGGCGATGTCGCTCCATATGGCCGAGATCGACGCTATTGTAAGCAACAACGACGAGCCGACATTCGAGAATACGATTCTCGCCTTCGACAATGCCGGCAAACTTTTGGAACGCGTCGAACTCTGTTTCGGTCTGCTCTGCGCCGCAGACACCAACCCCGACATGCAGGCCGTTGAGCAGGTTATGTCGCCCCGACTGACGGCACACAGCGGCTCGATAATGATGAACGATGCTCTTTTCCAGCGCGTTAAGAGCATCTACGATCGTCGCGGCGCATTGGGCTTGGATTCGTTGCAATTGCGACTGACCGAGAA